>JAGRMX010000089.1 GCA_020441025.1 Leptospiraceae bacterium | reverse complement strand
AAACCAATCGGGCCGTTGAGCAGACGATTGGCATACTCATAAGTGCCGCCGCTGACCGGAAAACGCGCCGCCAGTTGTGCCGAACTTAACGCGTTGCATAACGCAACAAGTCCGGCGAGGGGTACGGCGAACAACAGCAACACACCGGTTTTTTCCGCGCACAGACCGATGCTCACAAAAACACCGGTGCCGATCATGGAACCCAGTCCCATGAACATCGCACCGGTTGTACCGATCTCTCGCTTTAGCATGGCGGAGATTTTATGTCAAAAGCCGGCTTAATTTGTGGCTGTCGTTTCTGCGGCAGCTTGTTGGACTTCTTTAAAGGTCAGCAAAGCCGCGTCGAATTTTGGAAACGCTTCGCCTTCTTTGCTGCGCATAGTCCACATCATGACGTTGTGAAAATGAGTGTCCGATTCCAGCACGGTTACAACGTACGATACGTTAATGTTTTCAATTACCCCGCGGCAGATGTATTTTTGACCTTTCATGCCGTTAATCTCTACCTGTTGCGCCGGTTCCATAGCGAATTGCAGTACGCTGCTGCGCAGATTCTGAATCATAAAGTTTGCGTAACGCTGCATATTCATTTGATAGAGATCGGCCTTTGCTTCCGAGATTACTACCAGATATTCCTCATTGAATGCATTCCCCGCCTGTAAATTGGCGTCGTCATTCAAATCGGTGCGCTTGCTCCAACTGGATGGAACATCAATGCTGATTAATCCCTGATCCCCGGTCATGGATTTGGGCCCTGTGTCGCAGGCGCCGATCAAAACGAGGGCTGTCATGAGCATTGCGAATGGTACAATGTGGCTGATGGTTTGACGATTCACGTGAATCTCCTGAATAAAATCTACCGGTTTCAATACACCATGGTACTGAAATGGTACCGTAGTCGGGAGGATCGTGGTGTGCGTGGAAGAAGCGTCAACATATTAATTGCAAAGCTTTATAAATCACCGACGCAGGTTTTCGGCGCGGTACCGGCTAAGAAGTCATCTCAATACCGCACGGAGGCGGTTTTGAGATGACTTATAAATGCGGCCGGAGTAGACGCCGCCATCGGTATGCACAACGGTAATCAGCGAAACTTTTCAATCTCTTTGTTCATCTGCTCGATGATGGCAAAGTATGTTTCGGCAATGGGGCCGTCTTTTTCTTTCAAGACAATCGGCAGACCGATTTCCCCGGATTCCATAATGCTTTCCTGTAACGGGATTTGTCCCAGTTGGGGAATATGAAATTTGGCCGCAAAAGCCTGAGCGCCATTTTTGGAAAAGATATGACTGGTCTTGCCGCAATGGGGACATAAAAATCCGGACATGTTTTCAATAACGCCCAGAACCGGAATCTTCACTTCAAAAAACATATGTGCGGCGCGACTGGCATCCTGCAATGCCACGTTCTGTGGCGTGGTTACGATAATGGCGCCATCCAGATCGATCAATTGAGCCAGGGAGAGTTGCACGTCACCGGTTCCGGGCGGCAGATCCAGAATCAAATAATCCAGCGGTCCCCAGTTTACCTGAAACAGAAATTGTTCAATGGCTTTGCCCAGCATGGGGCCGCGCCATACCACCGCCTGATCGGGATTCAATAAGAACGAAAAGGAAATGATTTTAATGCCTTTCACTTCATGCGGATCGATATTGTTTTTTCCATCGCCTTTGAGTTGCAATCGACCGCTCACTCCGAAGAGCTTTCCGATGGAAGGGCCGTAGATGTCACCGTCAATCAAGCCTACTTTATAGCCTTTCAGGCTCAAGGCCGCCGCCAGGTTGGCCGCCACAGTCGATTTACCGACGCCGCCTTTGCCCGAACCGACCGCCAGAATATTCTTCACGCCCTTGATACGATTGCCCGCATCCTCTATTTGCATTTCGGGATCGACTTCGAACTTGATTACCAGGCGGACCGGCAAATTGGCGGCGGTGGCTTTGGTGCGAATGCTGGTTTCCAGTTCGATCTGGCTTTTACGGTCTTCGTCCGGTGTTTTTAAGAACAGAGCGACTTTTTCCGCATCGCGCTCTTCCAGTCTTTGAAACATGCCCAGATCCGTAACACTCTGTTTGTACTTCGGGTGTTCTACATCGGACAAAATTTGCATAATGGCCGGTTCCAGTTCGGATAAATTCACGTTGATTGCGCTCCTTGCAGATAACTGGCTACAAAATGCGCACAAGCACCTGCGGAGGCCAGCTTTTTTGGGCGGAAGTCCGGCGGGGGATGGAAATGATTGGTCAAAGCGTCGGCGGCTGTAATTCTGTCAATGGAGGCCCTATGGAAATCGGTTCGGAATTGAAAACGGAGTATCCGGTCGGCGCGTATCGTAAAAGCGTCTGGATCATCGCCGGTATAATCGGCTCTATTTGTTTTCTTATAGGATTTTTAAGTACTGTATTCTGGGTTTTGATACTGGCGGGGCTCATTCCGCAACCCACCGCTCAGGAGGGTATGCCCTTTCCCGAAGGTCCATTGACTCTACTGGGACCGCTGTTGTTTTTGCTGACCGGCAGTCTGGCATTGCTGGGAATAGTGCGTCGAAAAAAGCCCCTCGCATATATTCTGCTGAGCATTGTTGGCGGTGTGCTGTTACTGCTTGGCGTCCTGATGACCCTGAGCACCATGATGGGAACCATAACGGATATAGTCCCATTAATCGGCATAGGTGTTTCACTGACCGGTCTGTGGATTGTGTTGATTATGACGCATCCATCGATTCGGGCCCGGGCCGTAAATCAATAAGCGGCCGTGCGTTGAGTATTCGAATAACCGCGTATTCGAGTAATCGCTTAGCGGTTTTCTTCTATCAAACCGGCATCACCCCATAATCGTTCCAGATTATAATAGCGCCGCTGTTCATCGAGAAAGATGTGTACCACCACGTCGATAAAATCCAGAATGACCCAGCCCGAATCTACGTCATTCGGTCGTAATCCTGTTTTTTCCGGCAAGAGATGTCCGAACTGTTTAAAAACATCCCTGGCCAGAGAGCGCAGGTGTACTACGGAAGTGGCCGTGGTGATTACAAAATAGCAAAAGTAGGGATTCACTTTTTGCAGATCCATTATCAGCGTATCGCGAGCCTTTTTCTCTTCAAAGACCCGTGCGATATCACGGGCCAGTTCCAGCATGGCCTGAGTTTCCGCCTCGCGTGAAGATCGGGACGATTCGGATGCGGCCGACCCGGCTGATCCGGTTTTATTTTGCTCGGGAATACTCATCGATTGGATAGCTTCTTTAAGTCAAAATCGTTGCCAATAACGAATGTGGCGTCCACATCCAGTCCCATGCGCCGGAATACAACTCGTTTGCGTTCCAACCCGGTCAATTCCATCAAGCGCTGGGCCCGCCAGGTATCGCCGGAACGCTCAATTATAACACTGTGCGCCAGCGGTTTAAAGCGATAATTATCGGCGTCCAGGACCAATAGCCCCCGATCCTGTAAAAAGCCTTTTAGCCGGCGAGCCTGGCCTGAAATATCCGTGCCGTTCAGCACATCCACCGGAAAGTCGTCCGGTGTCAGGGTTTCCAACTGCAGGTTTTCTTCATATTCAGTATAAATCACGCGGGAACGATCGTCTTTCACTATCAGTCGCGGCTGACCGGTTTCGCGGTCTTCACGCAACGGGGCTTCCAGAACCGAAGCGTGCATTTTTTCATGATCGGTAATAAAGGCAAACAAACTGCGCCGCTCGACTGCGGTCATATTGCTATCAAAGTTAGCACCGTCGGCCGCAAACTCGGCCATGGCATCGTGACTGAGGTGTCCGGCCAATTTGGTGCGTCGCCAGAATAAATTCAATACCATGGATTCCATTCGGCCCAATCGTTCGGTGCCGTTCAGGTACGCCCGATCCGGTTGGGAGGTCTTGCGCGCCAGCACGAATTCGAGAATCTGCTCGCCGGGCATAAAGCGCAGTCCATTGGGATATATAAACTGTTGATGATCAAAAACCATGGGTTCATCTACAAAGATGGCCAGGCCTTCCATTAAGTTCAGCATGCGAATCGCTTCGGTGCGGGTCATATGAATATAGTAATCGCTGGAGACATCCGTATAGCCGGCAAAATTGTCGGCCGAGCCCGGCGACATGGTCCGGATGGGATCGTCTTCGTCTTCGTAGTACGCGTCCGTATTCACGAAATAGAATAGCACCCGGTCGCGGTCCGGATACAGGATCATCTGGGCCAGCAGTTCCAGGCTCTGGTTACCTGCACTATCCTGATCCAGCAAAGCCAGACGCACGCCTACCGGACGGGAGGATTGTAAGCGCAGTTCCAGATCGTTGGATGTGAAACGTTGATATAGAAAGAATATGCTCAGAACCGCAAGGGCAATGGCCAATCCAATGACGACTTTGCGCATGTTCATAGATGACCGGAATCTCAGCTGGATTCTGAGGGCCAACCGCTATTTGCCGCTTCAGATGGGCCGGCAAACATATCGATTATCAGGAACGATGCAATGAGGCGGAGGCGTCTCATCGTCCGGAGTGGGCCTCGTATCGGGAATACGCTCGATTAATTGCGGTACAGGCGATTGATCTGAATATACTCTAATACTCCGGGTGGCAAACAGGCCCGGCAGGCGGTCCAATCTTGCATGGCAAGGGCAGCGCGGATGGCGGTGCTCTGGCAATCCACGAAATCGTTTTGTAAAATGATGATGTCCCGATTCTCCGGAAATGCGCGCAACAGCCGCGTGCGTTGCGTGGATAGCAGGGCCTGATCCGCATCCGGCCGGGCAAAAACCAGAAAGGGATGGTGCGCCAGAATATCCGCAATGCGATGCCAGGCGTCCAGATCCGCCAGGCTGTCGCCGCCGATCAATATACCGATGGATTGGGCCGGAAACTCGGCACGCAATCGGGCGCACGTATCTACCGTATAACTCGGCGGCGGCGCCAGGATTTCGTGGTCGCGAATGGTAGTATGTTCCCGCAATTCGGCAGAACGCAGATCTTCCAGTAATAAGGTCAACATGTGCAAACGTTGTTGGCCGGAAGCGGCCGGCGGTCGATCCTGCTTGAAGGGCGAGACCGCCGCCGGGATCAAATCTACATGTTCGGCGCAGTTTGCCGTCAGTACATATTCCAGCATGGCCAGATGGCCCCGGTGTGGTGGATCGAAAGATCCGCCGAATATCAAGCGATCCACCGGTAACGTCATGGGCACTCAGGATCGAATTTGTCCGTCGCCTTCCATGGTATAGCAGGTGGTGGTGAGATCGCGAATGCCCATGGGACCGCGTACGTGCAGACGACCGGTAGAAATGCCCACTTCCGCGCCCATGCCCATCTGGCCGCCGTCATGAAAACGCGTGGAGCAATTCACGAACACGGCCGCGCAGTCCACACCGGCCTGAAAAGCGTGGATGGAGTTTATGTTACGCGATACGATCGCTTCCGAATGTCCGCTGCCGTAGCGATCAATGAAATCCAGCGCTTCCTCCAGCGAGTCCACGACGCGCACCGCCAGACGTTCGTCCAGAAATTCGGCGGCATAGGCCGCTTCCAGATCGGTATCCACTAACTTTTTCACATTCGAACTTAAGGCGTGGCTGCGTTCGCAACCCGACAATACGGCTCCGGCGGCATGCAGGCGGCGTAATAATTCGGAACCCGATTTAAAATCCGCATGAATCAAAATGTTTTCGATGGCGTTGCAAACCGAGGGCCGTTGCAATTTGGCGTTAATGGCGATCTCGGCGGCCATGTCCGGATCCGCGTCGGCATCGATGAATAGATTGCACACGCCTTTGTCGTGCTTTACGACCGGAATGCGCGAATTGCCCGCCACAAACTGGATCAACGCTTCGCCTCCGCGCGGAACCACCAGATCAATCGTCCGGTCCTGTTGCAGCAGCGCCAGCATGTAAGCCCGATCGGTTTCCTGAACCAGTTGAATGCTGTGTTCGGGGAGACCGGCCTGTACCAGCGCGCTGACAAAGAAACGATGCAATACCCGATTGCTGTGCAACGCTTCACGTCCTCCGCGCAATATGGCGGCATTGCCGCTCTTTAAACACAGGGCGCCCACATCAATGGTAACGTTCGGTCGCGATTCATAAACGGTAAACACCACTCCCAGCGGGACACGACGCTTGACCATCTGCACGCCGTTGGACAATCGACTGCCCGAGATCACTTCGCCCACGGGATCGTTCATAGCCGCGATTTCTCTCAGCGCCGTGGACATGGATTCAATGCGCACTTCGTTCAGTTTCAATCGGTCCAGCAATGCGGGCGTCAGTCCCTGTTCCTGCCCGTTTTTCAGATCGATGGAGTTTTCATTTATGATTTCGGCGCGCACATCGACGCGATCAAACATGTCTGCAAGGATCAACAGGGCCTGGTTGCGTTTGTCCAGCGACGCCAGACGGGTTTGCCGAAATGCCCGGCGTCCTTCCCCGGCCAGTGCGCGTGCCTGGTCCATATACTGCTCGGCGCGGTCGTATAGATCGCGCATACTGTCGGTACCCGACGAACGGGTCGCCCCGGATTGTAACCCGGCATCCGAATTCATCCGATCGGCGATAATCTGGCTGTGTGTGGTTTGATTTTGCATATGCCACCGTCCAATTTTCATCGACAGAGGTGTGATTACAGCGAATCTGTCGTTGCGGGTCATTCTGACAATAGTTTATTGTCCGTATTCAAAACCGGCCTGCACCCGGTCAGCCGCTTTGGTAATGCCGGTGATTGCCATGCAGACGATTTATCGATCGGATGAAATCGCGAGCGTGGCGCAAGTTTCGTGAATACACAGGTAAAGTAACACATGGAAACACAAAATCAAGGATCCAATCCGTACGACTCCCAACAATCCGCCGGTCAGCCATTGTTGACCGAAGAACAATCGCCGGTGCTGGTGATTCTGCTCACGGTCATCACATGCGGATTGTATCTTATTTATTGGTACTATGTGGTCTATCAGGATCTGGAATTACTGTACGGCCGCACACCCACGGGCAATTCCTTCGTGCTCGATTTACTTTTGACCGTTATTACCGTGGGGCTGTGGGGCGTGTATGTGGATTATCAGATTTCCGTGCTGTGCAATGAGTTGCAACAACGCTATCAAATGCCGCCCAATGATACGACTCTGCTTTCCATTATTCTGGATTTATCCGCGTATGTTACGGCTTTCGCCACGAATCTGGTTACCAGCGTCATTCATCAGGAGCAGTTAAATCGCATTAAACGAGCCGCGCGCCAGGCAAAGAAGTGACTATTTCTTCTGATAGCGCTTCAAGGTGCTGGAGATTTCTTTAGTCAGTACAGAGAATTCCGAAGGCATCATGATAATGGTGGTGGTATTGTTTTCTACGCCTATTTCAGTCATCATTTGCATTCTGCGTAATTCCAGAGATATGGGCGATTTTTCCATTTGTTCGGCGCCTTTGAATAGCGTACGCGATGCTTCGTACTCTCCTTGAGCTTTGATAATACGCGCGCGTTTTTCCCGAATGGCTTCTGCCTCCCGGGCCATGGCTCTTTGCATATCAACCGGGATCTCAAGATCTTTTATCTCGACATTCTGAATTTTAATTCCCCATGGGTCGGTTGCCTGATCCAAAATGACCTGCATTGTTTCGTTGATTTTATCCCGGTCTCGAATAATCTCATCCAGATCGTGCTGTCCGATGATATTTCGTAATGCGGTGATGGAAGCCATATAAACCGCCTGATCCACATCTTCCACATTCACTACGGTTTTTTGCGCGTCGATTGTGCGATACCAGAGTACGGCGTTGGCTTTAATACTCACACTATCCTTTGTGATCGCTTCCTGTGGTTCAAGATCAACCGTGTAAGTGCGCAGATCGATCTTCCAGAAGCGATCCAGGATAGGAAACGCGAGAAAAATGCCGGGACCTTTTACCGCCTGAAAGCGTCCCAGGCGAAAAATGACCGCCCGTTCGAATTCCTGACAGACTTTAACGGATAGAGTCAAAAGAACAAGCGCGATCAGACCGATAACAAATGCGAATATGTACGCCATGGGATTGATGCTCCGATATTCAATTCAAAATTAACGCGCCATCGATGATTGCGACGTAATAGCTATTCATACGGCATTCCTTTAATTTGGCCAGAACAAACAGGTTGCTCGCGTACTCGAACTTAAATTTTATCTAGAATTTTCGCATATAGTGTATTCTCCGGTACTTTGGTCCCGAAAGAAAACCGCCGGAACCCCGGCCAGGTGCAGGTCCGCCGAAGCGTCGAACGATTCAGCCGGCATGTACCCACCGGTTTACAATATCAACGATGGTCTTTTGGGCCTGCTTTATTTCTTTCAGGGTCTTAAAAGTCAGAGTGGCGCGGTCGTTTTCCTTCCACTGAAGCAGTCCGCTCGGATCATCAATCAGTCTCTTTCTGGGTTGCGCCTTGACCTTTGCGCCCCGATGAAAAATTATTTGAACCTGTCTGGGGGGATGAATGCGTAGAGTTACCCGGTCAACCTCTTTGAAACGATAGTTGGGCGCGTTCCACTTGATGTTTTCTACCAACGTCGATTCGGCTTTCAGAATTATCTTACGCAAATACTCAATTTCCGCTCTCAGCGGGTGGTCTTGCTCGTCCAGAAAAGAGGTTACATCATCATTTAACCGTTTGGTAATCACCGTCGGCTCCGCATTATTTATAAAAATTTAATACATTACTAAGCCAACCCCAGGCGCTCATAAATTCGATGCACGTTGCGCACATAGTATTCAATTTTAAAAATATCGTCCAGTTCCGCGGACGATAACGTTTGCCGCACGGTCGGATCTTCCGCAATGCGACTGCGCAGATTCAGTTCGGGATTATTCCATACCTCCATGCTGGCTTTCTGTACGATGGCGTAGGCATCGTTGCGTTCCAGACCGGCATCAATCAGTCGCAGCAGCAATCGTTGTGAAAACAACAATCCACGAGTAACACCGAGCACACGTTGCATATTCTCAGGATACACGTGCAGGTTTTTGATTACGAAAATCATTTTGGTTAAAATGTATTCCAGCGCTATGATCGAATCGGGCAGGATCACGCGTTCGGCCGAGGAATGCGAAATGTCGCGTTCATGCCAGAGCGGCATATCACGGTAGCCGGTCTGCACATTCGATTGGATCACCCGGGCCAGGCCGCATATGCGTTCGCATATGACCGGGTTTCGTTTATGCGGCATGGCGCTGGAACCCTTCTGACCCTGCATAAACGGTTCTTCCACTTCGCGCCCTTCCGATTTTTGCAACAGGCGAATTTCCTGGGCCATACGGTCCAGCGAGCCGGCGATGGTGCCCAGCACGGCCAGAAAGAACGCGTGTCGATCGCGATTGATGACCTGGGTGCTGACCGGATCGGCTTCCAGTCCCAGGCTGCGGCACACTTCCGTTTCCAGATCGGGATCGATATTCGAAAAAGTACCCACCGCGCCGCTCAGTTTGCCGACGGAGATTTCGCTTTTAGCCCGGCGTAAGCGTTCGCGATGTCGCAGCAACTCGGCGTAGAATACCGCAAACTTCAAACCCAGCGTGGTGGGCTCGCCATGAATCCCGTGGGTGCGGCCGATCATGATCTGATCCTTATGCTGAACGGCGCGCTCGCGGGTTACCGCAATCAATTCTTCCAGGCGCTGTTCCAGAATTTTGGCCGAGTCTTTCAACTGCATGCACAGGCCGGTATCGCCCACGTCCGAACTGGTCATGCCGTAGTGCACCCAGCGACCGGCGGGACCGATGCTTTCCTGCACGCTGGTCAAAAAGGCGATTACATCGTGATGGACTTCGCGTTCCACTTCCAGAATGCGATTCAAATCGAAATCGGCTTTGGACTGAATGGCTCTTAAATCCTCATCCGGAATTACACCGCGCTGATGCCAGGCCTCACAAACCGCGATTTCAACTCGCAGCCAGTAGCGAAACTTACTTTCCAGACTCCAGATGGAGGCGATTTCGGGATTACTGTATCGTTCTATCATTCGTATTCACTGCCCAGGGGGTAATTGATCGCTTTCAACCGCATTATAGCCGGGTGGAAAGGATTCCGCCACTCGAAATGCGGTCTTCAGGACAGATTGGGAAAATGCTCCGGAACAGAAAGTTATTTTGACGTACTGCTTGAAGAATTCAGAATCGAGCAATAGCCGATTGCTGAAAATGCAGCCCGATTGTGCCGATTGGTCCGTATTTTTCGCTGCCTGCCGGTGGAGCGCCTCGCAAATCAATGAAAACTACCAATGATAGCGGAACATCCGGAACAACGCCTGTAACCGACTCAGGTTCGGCTTCGCCGAAATCCCGGGCGGGCCAGATCGATCTGGATTTGAATAGAGAGCTGGAGCGGCACTTCCGGATGGCGCTGCATAAGGGATCGCT
>JAGRMX010000088.1 GCA_020441025.1 Leptospiraceae bacterium | reverse complement strand
CCCGGGATTTTGAAAACTGATATACAGATCTCGAAACGAGGGAGCGCGGTATCCGCTCGCCATACTGGCCCGCAGGCGCAATTTTCGCGTGGGATCGAAGCGAGCGGCCAGTTTGGGCGTGGTGCGTTCACCGAATTGAGAATCGGCTTCGTGTCGCACTCCGGGTGTTACCGTTAATTTTGGATCACCCAGGATCGCCCATTCATCCTGTAAAAAAGCGGCCACCCGATGTCGATAAGCGTAGCCTTCATCGATACGCTCGGAAACAAACTCTTCAACGATACCGTCCGCACCGATGGAAACCAGATGATCATCAAACAATCCGTAATCCAATTGCAATCGCGCTTCATGCAGTCGATCTTCCTGAGTCTGAGTTTGGTCGATTTCTTCCGAACCGACCAGGTCCTGGGTGAGCGTATCGAAAAAGCGCGCATGGGCATAACTGAACTGTAACTTACCGTCGTTATCCAGATAATAAACCGGAGAAAGGCCGCCCATGAAATCGTGGGTTTCATTACTGCGTTCGATTACCTGACGCGGAGGAGAAACATCCACCCGCTCCTGATCCAGATAGCGATACTGGGCGTTGCCCAGTAGAAAGAAATCCCGGGTAATATTTATGCGTGTTCGATTGCCCACGTTTAAATCGTTGAATTCCGGTCCGGTACTGCCCTGCTTTTGAATAATCGCGTCCAGATCGAAATCGGGTAATAGCGGACCAAAATTGGCCGCCAGCTTATCCCGATCGGTGATGGGCGTTAAATCGTAGCCGTCACTGCGATGCCACCCAACGGTAAAACTGGTGGAAGCGTCTTCCCCATTCAAGGCCAGGTAACTGTTGGCATGCATCTCATTGCCGCTGCCGAAATGTTTCTCGCGACCCGAACCGTATTGAATATCCGCCTCCGCTACCACGGGTTTGTTCGATTCCCGCGTGATTATGTTGATTACACCCGCAATAGCGTCGGAGCCATACAGGGCGCTGGACGGTCCCTTGATGATTTCAATGCGTTCGATTTCTTCCGATTTGAATCGCGTCAAATCGATTGCATTGTCCACCCGGCCGACGACGCGCATACCGTTCACCAGAATCAGAACATATTGGGGATCCAATCCCTGTAACCGAATCTGACGGCCGCGTATGGCCGGACGAATTTCCACACCCGGTTGAGTTTCCAGTATTTCCGCCGCGTTGCGACTGCCCTGTTGTTCTATGTCTTCGCGGGTGATGACTTCCGTGCGGGTGGTGGTGTCTTCCAGTCTGGTTTCGCGACGTTCCCCGGTCACCACCACCGTGCCACTGCGGTCCACACCGTTTGTATCATCCGCATCGTTTTCATTTTGCGGTCGCAGGCCGCCGCCGGCAAAAACTAAAATCACTGTAATAATTACGGCGCGACTGAATCGCCTGCCGGGTTTGCGCGCACAATTCAAAACGGAATCTCCTCGCGACGCAATTGCGGGTAGCCCGCCACTCCGGCCGAGTTATAATAATCTAACATCTGAATTTTATAGTACTTTGTTCCGTCGCCGGAACGAATGATGTACACGTCGGATTTAGCGCTGAGCACGTGGGTGGTTTCGTTATAATCATACCAATCCACAAGCACGGACGCGCCGCTGTAACTGACTCCACTGCCTCCACCGGCCGTCGTGGTCTGAGTGCTATCGACCGCAAAGTGCGGGCAATCCGGTTGGGAACCGCCCGCCAGTGCCGAAACGGAAGTGATTGCGCTGAAATTCGTGCTGCCGGTTTTACAGGCACCGCCGGAAGCGGAACCGGAGGTGCCGCTATTGGTGGCGATTTTAAAACGCTGAAAGCGCAGATCCCAGGTGCTGACATCGTTGGATGCGATCAGCATTCCGGAGGCCAGCGCACAGCGGGAGAAGGCGCTCGAGTCCGTGGCGCGGACGGTCAGAACATTACCGGACAGAGCACATGCAGCCGCTTCCGTCGTAGCATTCGGTGTCAGCAGACTGAGCAGTTCTTCCGCTTCCGTATCGCGGGGGTTATCGTATAGACAGCCCGTGGTGGCCAGGGCCGGTACCAGCATCAGGCAGACCCACAGGCTACGCCTGAACAACGCGATGGACCTTTTTCCCGTCCGGAAATGGCCCTGCTCCGCTTTCAAATGACTGCGGCCAAATCGAAATTCGACCCTATGCCCGCTATGTGTACGTGAACTCATGCATCCCCCTGCTTCGGCCGCCCCTTCATCCGGAGCGACCCAACCAGACAGACGGCCCGACCCGCATCGTCAACCCTCTTTTTTGAGACTGATTCTCAATCTCTTTATAATTGAGATTGACTCTTATTCTCATTTAAAAAGCCATGGTTGTGAATCGACTCTGAATCGATTAAGGAGACTCTATTATGAATATTCACAGAATCACAGGCACCCTGTTGACGGCATTCCTGCTGAGCCTGTTGCCGGGTTGTCCGGCCCTGAGCGGAGAAAGTGACGAAAGCGATGAGACCGTATTATTTACTCTGCTGGCACTCAGCCAGACCGACAGCACACCGGCCACGTGTGATATTGTAAACGGAGGCAACACAACCACTGCCCCGTTATACACCCTGAATTCCGGTGCCACCGAATCCTTCGGCCGGGGCGCCACCAACGGCGGCACGCATTTCTGGACGGCTATCCATGTTCCGAATGTGGTCAATGGCACCACGCTGACGTTTAATTTCAATCCGCGTTATAGCTTCGCCGGGAATCTTTCGCTTGTTTATGTAGAAAGCAGTTGCCCGATTACAAGCTCATCCAACAGCGATTCCGGCATGAACAGCGGCACAAACTGGTCGGCCACGGGGAACACGTACACATTTAATTCTACGGCGGCCGGAAAGGATTTCATATTCGTAACATCGACCACCAGCTTTCCCGATTCCAATTCGGTGACCCGTACCAATTAAATTAAACCGGCTGCTCATGGGAAAGCCATTCGAAGAGCAGCCGTCCTTTTTAAAGCGTAAAGCGCACGCGCACATCAAAGGTGAGTTGATCGCGTTGGATACCGACGGGGAACGGCGCAAACGGTGCGGCGGATCGAATACCCCGCAGAGCTTCCGTATTGAATCCACTTTCCGGGGAAGCCTGGATCAACTGCGCACCCAGTAAATTGCCGCTGGAATCTACCTGCACGCGTACAATTGCCACTCCTTCGCGCCGCAGGTCGCGCTCACGGCGGGGATAACGTTTGAACTGATCTACCCGCCGTAAAATCGACGCGAAATACTCGGATACCAGCGATGGATCGACCTCGCCTTCCGAACCATCGGATCCATTGGCTTCAGATCGAGAATCCGCAGCACCGGGATTGAAGGAGGTTGGTTTTTTTTGAAAACGCAGCTCTCCGAACGACTGCCAGGTCAATTGAATGGTGGCCGGTGTTTGATGGGCGCGATTCTGTTGCGAATAAATATCAGCATACAATGCCAGCGCGACGCACAAAAACAGAACAACATACGCCGGCCAGAAATAACGCTCCAACAAGATGCGCAATACGGGCCACATTCGATGTAAACGGGCGTACATTTTCAACGCACCGTATGCCGGGGGTCCTGCTCTATCTCCAGTCCCATCGCTCCGGCGGATTGAATGCGATTCAGCACCTGTACAAAGCGGGCAAACTGCAGGGAACCGTCCGCCCGCAGACGTACCGGTTGCTCCGGTCCTTTTTGAAGAGCCGTCCGCAACTCATCTTCCAGGCGCGTGAACTCCACTGCCCGATCGTTTAAAAAAATTTCACCGTGTGCGTTGATACTTACCGACAGAGACGTATCGCTGCCCGCAGCGCCCTCGCCTTCGGGCAGGTTAATGGCGCTCACCGGTTTATCGAAGCGCGATCCGACCATAAAGAAAATTAACAATAGAAATACCAGGTCCACCAGCGGAGCGATATCCAGAAAGCCGTAAGAATGTTGTTTAAGAGCGAAGCGCATACGTTTCTCCCGTTCCGGTCTGAACGCCGCTGTGATTTTTCGATGCGCCTTCCGCACTATCTTCCTCACCTGTCGGGTGCGGTACGTGATCTCCATTCCGCTGAACTCGATTGGAGTTCACGTACGATGCTGGCTCTGGAGTGGCATTCGGATGGAGTTCACGTACGGAATCACGCGATTCCATGGGCACATCCGGAAGCAGATGCGCCTCTTCCAGTAGTTTAACGGTAACGTTCATCTGCTCCAGACGATCATTCACCACGGCGTGCAGGGCGGCATGACCAATTTGCGCCAGAATCGCCACCACCAACCCGAATGCCGTAGTAATGAGCGCCACCCAGATCCCATCCGCCAGACGCATAATATCGACGCCCGCATCCGGTCGCGCGATTTCTCGAAACGAGTCAATCATGCCGACCACCGTACCCAGCAGTCCCAACAACGGCGCCAGCATGGCAATCATGCGCAATATGCCCATGCGCCGTTGCATACGGCTGGCAGCCTGCATTCCCCGCCGCTCCACTCCGCTGCGTTGCAGACGATTCTGGTACGTGAACTCCACACCACCGAGCAACAATATCAATGGCGATTGAGATTGCCGATAGGCATGTGCCGGCAGCAGGCGATCCAGCCAGTTGAAGGGCTTCAAGTCAGTCGGACGTGATATATCCCTATTGGTCGCAAGCCAGTCCCGAAACCCTTCAAATGAAATATACGAGGACAGCAAAAAGACGGTTCGATCCAGAAAAACAATCACTGCCAGCAACAAACAGGCCAGCAAAGGCCACATCATAAAACCGCCCTGGTGAAAGAGGTTACTCAAGGACATACAAAATTCCCCCAAAATGAAATCAGTCAGATCCTCAGTCCCGCGCACCGCCTCTCCCGTAAATGATAATTATTCTCATTCTCATTATCAATATGCGTGACACATACACCGCCCATGTCAGATATGGGCCTGAAATCCGCCCGATATTGGGCCCGGATGGGATATCGGAAGTGGGAATTGGGAGTTAACTGAATGGGGCTGGCAGCGGAATTGCGAGAACGAACCGCCGCAGTGCATGCGGAGACCGAACAGAAAGCGGTAGCACAGGCCTTTGTACAGGGTAATTTCCAACCGATTGTATACCTGCGCTACCTCCAGAGCATTCGGCCGATATACCAGGCGCTGGAATCGGCCTTGAATAGACATTGCAACCAGAGACTGATTGCGCCCATTTTTCTGCCGGATCTATTTCGATTGCCGTCCATTCAGGCGGATATGGATCATCTGGAAGATCTATTGCTTGAGGACCCCGCAAATCCGATTCCTTATCGCAGTGCGGCCGGTCATGAATATGCCGGGCGCATCCAGGCGCTGAGTGATGTGCATCCGGAATTATTAATATCGCACGCGTATGTGCGTTACCTGGGCGATCTTTCCGGCGGACAGATATTGAGACAATCCATCGGCCGGGTACTGCAATCCGATCGGGACGGACTGGCATATTTTATCTTTAATGGAATTGAAGACCCACGGGATTTTAAAGAACAGTACCGCCAGGAATTAAATGCCCTGCCATTAGCCCGTTTGCTGCAACAGGAGATTATTCGCGAAGCGCAGCTATCGTTTTCTTACAGCGGGCGGATTTTTCAAGAACTGGAAGCCGTGTTGAATTTCCGCTCAAATCGCACGGACAAAAACCATGCGGATTAATTTTCCGTAATCAAAGATCAACGTTGGCGCTCGTACTTTATTTTAAGCACCAATATACCCAATGCTATTACCAACGTAATCGCATTGGCCAGGATTAGCGGCAGGTCATTCAGGAGAATGCCGTATACCAGCCAGAGGAAAACGCCGGTACACAAAATCATGTACGTTAAATACGAGACATCATGCGCCGACTTGAGTTGATACACACGGTACAACTGGGGCACAAAAGCGATGGTCGTCAGTAAGGCCGCGCCGAATCCTACCCATTCATACATGCGGCGAAGAATAACGCCCCCCTGCCGCGGGCAACTCATTCCCGTGAAAATCTTATTTCATCGGCATTTTGCGAGAGATCGGCCGCAATAGATTCGCCCGCCAGCCAACCGCCGGTCCAGGCATTTTGAAAGTTAAAGCCGCCGGTGAAAGCGTCCACATCCAGCACTTCACCCGCCAGATACAATCCCGGCCGGCGTTTGCTCTGCATGCTGCGTAAATCGACTTCATTTAATGCTACGCCGCCTGCGGTGACAAATTCGGCTTTATGAGTGGCGCGACCGTCCAGATGGAATGTCGCCGCGCTCCAGTTTTCAAGAATGGCGCGTTGGGAATCGGCCGAAACCTGAGACCATTTTTGGCCGGAAGCCCGGGCGTTAGCAATCAAGAAGCGCCACAATCGTCGCGGTCCGCTGAACCCTTCCGGCGCTGAGTCGGTCATGCGCGCGCCGGCATTACGACGCATAGCATGCAAACATTGCGCTTTTTGCTCGCGGTTTACTTCGGGCGTCCAATCGATTTCCAACCTGGCTCGATATTGCACGGCATACAATTCCCGTGCGGCCAGGGAGGATAGCTGTAGTATAACCGGCCCGCTGAAACCATGATGAGTGATCAATAGAGCACCGCGCCGTTGAAATAGCACACTTTTGTAACCAGCACCCACCGGTACCTGGATTTCCAATCGAACGGCCGCATCCGATATACTGATTCCGGCCAATTCACTCAATGCCTCTTTGGTGTGGGATGTATTCGGAGATGACGGGCTGCCGTTCAAATCCATCGGTTCGGATCGGCGCCAGTTCATGGCGAACAACGAAGGCACCGGCGACACAATCGTATGGCCGCAATCCGCCGCCAGCTTCAGGGAGCGCTCATCCCCGCCGGTAGTCAGCAGCACACGGCGCCCCACGCGATTCGCCTGTCCGGCCAGGCGCACCCGAAAACCGGCGTGCGCATCTAGCACCTCGATGGATTGTACGCTATGGCCACATAACAGTTCAATGCGGAGTTCACGTACCCGCCGCAGCAGACAGTCGATTATACTGGCGGAACTATCGCTGACCGGAAACACGCGCCCATCCGCTTCGGTCTTCAATGCCACCCCCCGGCGCTCAAACCAATCGATGGTATCCGCCGGACCAAAGCGGGTAAAGCTACCCGTCAGCGATCGACCTCCGCGGGGATAATTACGAGTGAGTTCACGTACATCGAAGCAGGCGTGAGTTACATTGCAGCGTCCGCCACCCGAAACGCGCACTTTTCCCAATGGGCGGGCGTTTTTCTCCAATATAGTAACCCGGGCTGCGGGATATTGCTCCACGCACCGAATGGCTCCGAACACGCCGGCCGCACCGGCGCCGATCACAATCAGGCCGTCTTGATGATTTTGATGTCCGTGTTCCAGCATTCCACGGGTATTTGCAGATAATGGGTCACCAGATCGGCAATCGAAATGGCGCCACGAATGGGGGGCTCCAGGTCAAATACAATGGTACGATCGGTCGCCACCAGGTTCCGGATGGCATCACCCAGTTGGCGCTCCACCCGGGTAAAAGGCTTCTGACCGCGCTTCAGTTTTTTCAATAGCTTGCGCTTGCGAATGCGGCGTTCATACGAAATCACCGCCGGCGCATCGCTTAATTTTTCGGCCGCCTCGCGGGCCAGGCTCACGTCCGCAAACTCCAGTCGGTACGAACGCAAACGCGCATCCGCTTCGCGTTGCGAAGGCAGTTGATCCACGCAACTCAGAGTTAGCAGCTGTAATCCGGCGGGTAATTGTTTACGCAACTTGCGGTGCGCTTCTATTAAGTCGATTGTATCGTACAGCTCCACATACAATACTTCGCGTTCCGATTCGATAAACAGCGGCAGCGATTCCACAAAGTGAAATTTCTCATGTTTATTAAAACCCTGTGAGAATGTCATGGGTAAACCGGCCCGTCGGCAGGCGCGTCGGATCGTATCGGCAATTTCCAGATGACTGATATATATAAACGGATCGCGGCGGGCGAACTCGATGGCCAGAATGGTACGCGTTTGAAATTTATGTTCCGGAATACGCACGGGTTTCAGCAACTCCGCCGGGAAATCGGACGGTGTCAGTTGCTGGGGATGAGGCGGATTCATATTCTCGGGCGTTATGTTTTCAAACTTTTGAAAATCACGACGCAACAGATCGATGCCTGCCCCTTTACCTTCGATTATATCATGCCAGGGCAGCGCAGTTCCGCCCGGCTTTTGTTCCATCCACAGCGCCCGCATTTCCGCCGGAATCTCGGCAAAGATTTCTTCCCAGACCCTGCGTTGAAAGCGGTCATCCCACGAATCAAATCGCGCGCCGCGCTCGTAGGCCTTTAAAATAAAGGCACCCATGCGATGATCGCTACGGGAAAGCAATCCCTCGACGTACGCCATATGCGGTTCCGGTCCGCTCAGGTTCACACGATTGGTCCGCAAGCCGGCTTTGATTTTTTTTAAGCCATCATAAAAGTATTCGGGGGTTTGTTGCTTTTCCCACTGGAAAGTGGTAAAGGGCTTGGGTACAAACAGAGAAACCGTCACGTTGACTCGCTTACGAGGTCCGCACTCCGTCGCCAGGTCGCCCAGAGCATTCAACGCGCGAATCAAGCCGTCCACTTCGCCCCCGTCTCGGTCCGGCAGGCCCATCATAAAGTATACTTTTACCAGATCCCAACCCCGCCCAAAAACTTCCCGCACCAGGTAATGCAAATTTTCTTCCGAGGATTTTTTGCGGATGCGTTCACGCATGAGCTCGGAGCCCGCTTCCAGCGCAAAGGTGACGCTGCTGCGCCGGATATTCGAAGTCATTTCCAGAACCGGAATGGTTTTGACCTGCACCCGCAAGCTGGGTAAAGAAAGAGAAATACCGCGTTCGCCGTACGCACCCGCCATGGAAACCACCAGTTCTTCCAGCCAGGGATAATCCGCCAGACTCAATGAATGCAACGAAACCGAATCGCTGCCGGTTTTGGCCAGCATCTCGCCGGCCACTTTAACCAGCGTATCCACTTCGGCGTTGCGTACCGGTCGTTTCCAGAAACCGGCATGGCAGAAGCGACAACCCTGTCCGCAACCTCGGGCCACTTCCACAACGACACGGTCCTGTACAATCTCAACGGAAGGCACCACAATATTTTCCAGCGCCGCGAATGCGGAACCACGATAATCGCGTTTGCGTACGGTCGGACCGTTATAGCGCGGATAGACGGCCGGATTATCGTCCACTTCGACAGTGTACTCTTCCGGTACGATCAGTCCTTCAATGCAACTGAGATCGCGCAGAATTTCGGCGCGCGTCTTGCGTTGCGCACGACCATCCGCTATGGTACGTCCGATTTCTAAGACCGCCTCCTCGCCGTCCCCCATGAATATGCCGTCCAGAAAATCAAACAACGGAAACGGATTGGAAACCGCCGTACCGCCGGTAATGATAAAAGGATCGCGGGCGGTGCGCTGTGTACGTCGGAGGGGAATGCCCGCCAGATCCAGCGCATAGAGTATGTTCGTATAGCCCAGTTCGGTGGCCGTATTAAAGCCCCAGAAATCAAAGGAACGCGCGTCCAGGAAATGATCCAGCGAATACAGCGGCAACCCGGCCGCGCGCAATTCGTTGGCGAAATCGTCTTCGGGCAGAAAGGCCCGGTCGGCCAGATAGCCCGGATGCCGATTGATTACATCGTATAAGATTTTCAGGCCCTGATTGCTCATGCCCAGCTCATACGTGTCGGCGTACAGCAGCAGAACGCGCACCTGTGCCCGGGCCGGATCGCGTTCCGGAATGCCGAACTCTCCGCCGGTATAACGACCAGGACGCGCGACACGTTGCCAGAGCGGTCGCAGTTCGGTGCGTCGCAATTGACGATATTCCGGAGCGAAAGCATGCGCGTCCGTCCGATCGATTGTATGTGGTGTGACATCGGCCAGGGAAGCGCCGGTTTCGGTAGAACTGGAGGTCATATGAATTAAGCAAGGCAGGCAGGATGCCGGTGGCCACGATTTCAGCGCCGGACAGTCAGCGCAAGAATTACGAATAATCACAGGAAGCGCATGACAATCAGAAACCGGAGGTTGATAGTGACCGAATGCGCCCACACGGGCAACAGGTCGTACTGAGGAGAGGTAAAATGAAAATCACCTGGAACCGCGTTAAGCTGGCATTGCTCACACTGCTGGTGGTGATTGTGGCGGTGGCCTTTTTATATGATCCTCTTGATTACGATCGCGATCCGAACCGACGCTTGCCGGCCGATTTTCAGACCTATTACCAACAACAATTAGAGGCCGGTCAACAGGCGGGCGTACGACCGGGCAACGAAGTGCGGCTGGTGCGCTTTGCCGACCGGACCGAATACACCATCCTGTTTATCCACGGCTTTGGCGCGTCCCGGGCCGGCGGGGAAGCGGTAGTGGATGTAATTGCCAATGAACTACAGGCCAATACGTATTACATGCGCTTA
>JAGRMX010000087.1 GCA_020441025.1 Leptospiraceae bacterium | reverse complement strand
TCTGAGCTTTGCCCGGCGGCCGTTTATAATACCGAAGTATTATCTATTTCCAGGCGTTTAACTGTTACGCTTTGCACCAGTCGAGCCGTTCATGGACGGCAAGCTTCATCGGGCATGATTTTTTTTGGCATAACGCGAAGCTGTGCGGAGAATTACTTGTAGCCAGATATTCAATATTAAATGATTACAACTGGATTGCGGGATCTGAATTCTACCGGGAGCCGATATACTGTGCACGACCACAGTATTCGGACGGCATGCTCGCTACCTGGCGGGTCTTTCACAATGCCGCATGAGCCGATCAATCGGCGGTCAAGGGGAAGGGAATGTCATACGACCTGAAGAATATCAAATTGCCGCGTCTGGCGGGCACGGCCCTCAAAATTTTGACCGCAGCGGTGGAGAGAGCCTTCCCCGGAAAACTGTTGCTGCCGCGCATCTTAAAGGACGGCGGCATTTCCGCATTTCGTAAACTGGAATTCTCTGAACGTCCCACGCTGATGCCGCTGGTAGCCGCAACACGTCCGGCGACCCGTCGGGAGCCCGATAAAAATACGCTGACGCGCGTAAGTAAAATTCAAAATAAACAGAACGGCTTTCAGTTTATCTCCGCATCCGCGTATCGGGAAGCGTATCGCAAAAAGAAAATCACCCCGGTAGATGTGGCCGTAAGCATTTCACGTTTTATAGATGAATCCAATCAAAAGAATATGCGAGCCATAGTCGCCGCCAATTATGAAAATCTCATGCAACAGGCCCGGGCCAGCACGGAGCGCTGGAAGAAAGGCCGTCCGCTTTCGCCACTGGATGGCGTACCGGTTTCGATCAAAGAAGAACTGGATATGATTCCTTATCCGTCTACCGCCGGGACGAAGTTTCTCGGTCGGGATATAGTCGCCGAGGACGCGACAGTCGTAGAGCGTCTGCGTTCTATGGGTGCCATGTTAATCGGCAAAGCCAACATGCATGAGATCGGTATCGGTGTTACCGGTTATAACGCGCATCATGGAATTGCTCGCAATCCGTACAATCCCGATCACTACACCGGCGGCTCTTCCAGCGGTTCGGCCGCATCGGTCGCCATGGGATTGAATCCCATTTCCATCGGCGCGGACGGCGGCGGCTCCATCCGATTGCCCGCGGCGTTATGCGGAGTGTATGGCATCAAGGCCACCTTCGGGCGCGTTTCCGAACATGGGGCCGTACCGCTGTGCTGGAGCGTGGCGCATGTGGGCCCCCTGGCGGCTACGGCCGCCGATCTGGCGCTGGGTTATACGGCCATCGCCGGTCCCGATCGGAACGACGCCCTTTCATTGAAGCAACCCGACGTATCACTGGCCGCATTGTTTAAAGCGGATGCGCTTAAAAGCTTAAAAGGAGTGCGCATTGGTATTTATGATCCCTGGTTTCATGACGCCGATCCGGAAGTCGTCGCGGCCTGCGAAGACATGCTGAAGATTTTTACCCGCAAGGGAGCGAAAGTGTCGGCGGTGGAAATCCCGCAACTGGAGGCCATGCGGGTGGCACACCTGATTACCATCGGCAGTGAAATGGCCGCAACATTTGAAGAACAATACCGCAAACATCGGACCGATTTTGGCACCGACGTGCGTCTGAATCTGGCCATTGCGCGCAGTTTCACGGCCCGGGATTATGTACGGGCGCAACGTATGCGCACCCGCGCCCTCGGTATCTTTGATACGATTTATGCCAATGTGGATGTGCTTTTAACGCCTTCCAGCGCCGTGACGGCGCCTCCCATTCAGGAGGACGTTCTGTCCGGCGGAGAATCGGATTTAACCACACTCAGCAAGATTATGCGTTTTGCCGTCAGCTCCAATCTGACCGGCCATCCGGCGGTTTCGTTTCCGGTGGGCTATGATTCCGGCGGGTTGCCTATCGGCATGCAGGCCATCGGACGGCACTGGGAAGAAGATTTACTATTACGATTATGCTTTATATCCGAGCAGCATTTGCGGCGGCGGGAACCGGTGGTGTATTATAATCTGCTGCAATCCTGATCGTTTTTCCGATTGCCCTGGCAAATTTTAACCAAAAAAATGTTGACATAATCGCATATATACTATATGCCTGTGTGGTCATGAAGGATCTCACCGAAAAACAACAGGCCATACTGAATTATATTGAAGAGTATATCTCGGATCAGGGCTATCCGCCCACCATCCGTGAAATTGGTGAAAAGTTTTCCATTACGGCCAAAGGGGCCTATGATCATTTGAAAGCCATTGAAAAGAAGGGCTACATCAAATGTGAAAAGAATCGCAGTCGGGCCATTGAATTGCTCAAAACATCCACCGGCCAATCGCCCCTCAGCGGCGGCAAAATTATCAACATTCCGTTGGTCGGGCGCGTGGCCGCCGGTATGCCGGTGCTGGCGGAAGAGAACATTGAGGAGTATCTGGCCTTTCCGCGCACAATGGTTCCGGATGGCGGTGTGTTTGCCTTGCGCGTTACCGGAGATTCTATGAAAAATGCCGGTATCTTTGACGGCGATGTGGCTGTCATACAGAAGCAGGAAACCGCATTGAACGGTGAGATCGTTGTGGCGCTGATTGAAGACGAGGCCACCTTAAAGTACTTCTATAAAGAGAAGAAACGCATCCGACTGGAACCGGCCAACGAAAACTATAAGCCCATCTTTGCCAATGACGCGCTGATATTGGGAAAGCTGGTGGGAATTTACCGGCAGCTTTAAATCACGCCTGTAACGGGCAATTTACACGTACGGAAGCCTGGCGGTCGCCAGAAGTGTCAACGCTGTCATTGTTTGCCTTGCCGCCGGCGTATCCGGTCGGCAATCTGTCTGAATGTTCGCAGATCCACGGCTCTATATTCTGGGAGCCATTATTCTACTCTCGTACACCACACAGGCTATCTCCGGTTTTGGCAGCATAGTCATTGCCGTTACGCTGGGTGCTTTTCTGTTTGATATTGCCGAAATGCTACCGGTGCTGGTGCCGCTCAACATAGTATTGAATCTATGGCTGGTTGGTAAGCACGCCCGCCACATTGAACGCAAATTGCTCTTTTGGCGTATTCTACCAATTATGGGCGGCGGTTTATTGATTGGGATCTTGATATTCGAGTATGTGCAGGGTGAGACCCTGAAGCAGGCTCTGGCCGTTTTGATTGTTTTTCTGGCTTCTCTGGAATTATTGCGCGTGCTTTCTTCCCGGGAGAATACGGCACTGAAATTATTGAATTACATTCCCATTCCGGTCTGGATTCTACTCAGCGGCATAACCCACGGAATGTACGCCAGTGGCGGTCCTTTTCTGGTCTATGCCCTTGGCCGTCTGGAGCTATCCAAAGCCATTTTTCGTGCGACGCTCGTTGCGGTCTGGTTAATATTTAACGGGGTCTTGACCGTCCAATACCTTTTCAATGGTCGTATTGGTAATTTTGAATGGTTGCAAATTCTAATCTATACGCCGTTGGTTATCCTGGGCATTGTGATTGGCGAATGGGCGCATCATCGTGTGAATGAGCGCCACTTTCGAATTCTGGTTTTTACGCTTTTGTTATTCGCCGGCGGTGTGCTGGTGCTTAAATCATTTCAGATAATGTAAACAAAGGAATCATTTTGCGCATCGTGATTTAAGCATTACCATGAATTATCTGGAATTATCTGGAATTATCTGGAATTGCCTGGAATTGCCTGGAATTGCCTGGAATTGCCTGGAATTGCCAGGCTCTTCCCAATCCAGTTTTTAGCAGTCAGTCAGTCTGTTTATTGTTTTTCCGGCTCGGATAGATCGCTACCGGGTTGTCCCGGCTGTGGCAATCGTCCGGTGTCGGGCCGCGGTTCCTTATCAATGGAGGCTTTCAGCTCATCCATCAGAGCAATTGCTTCCGGACTCAGTGGTTTGATCAGGCTGGCGTCCAGTTTCCCTCCGGCCGGCAGGCTGACTTCGCCCGGACCTTCCAGCGGCATGCTGCCATCCTTATCATCGGCCAGCACGATTGCGCCGTCAAACAACGCAATCCAGTTGGGCTCTCCCCGTGGACTTTCAGGAGAAAGAATAAATTCAGTCCCACGCACCGACGCCACCATTGTGGGCAGAGCCGCTTCCAGCTCATAGTTTTCTTCGGTACGAACAAAGAAGCCCGCGTTGCCCGCATCAACCCGCACCCGGATGCGGTTCTGGGCCTGCAATTCCGCCAGAAACAATTCGGTATTTTCCCCCAGGCGAACCGTACCGATATTCCGAATGGTCAGTTCCATGGCGGATGCCGGGCCGGTACCCACCGTATCATTCTCTCCCACCGCCTGACCAATGGTAGCCGGCTGCCTGGCCTCGGAGCCGGCGGGAACCATATAAGTTTCCCCCACCGAGTATTCGATGATGCCATACTTTCGCGATTCAGAACAATGGGTGCTCATTAACGCCAGAACGGCGATTCCGAGTAGAGCCGTGAACACAGGGCGCACCGTATGATGCTTATTCCATGATCGGTTACGAATTTCAGTATTGACGGGAGTGTATTGCATGTTTCCATCCTGACGGAAAATCACGATCGGTAAAATGCAACCAATCGCTGTGAACCTTGTTATTATAATTTGAGATGAGCGCAAATCGAAAAAAATTGCGAAACCGGCATAAAGATGCATCCAATGGCCCCTTTCCCGAAAACACTTCCTCCGTGTCATCGGCACCGGAGGCTCTGTGGCAGGAAATTCACAATGCTCACAAACCGGAAGCGGCTCCCATTCGAGCGTGGACCAGGGGAGTAGCTTTTGATGAGAACGCCCGCAGGCAGGTTTTTAACGTAGCCGGCATGCCCTTTGTCTTTAAGTGGTTGGCCATCATGCCCGACGTGCATGCCGGCAAGGGCGCCACTATCGGCAGCGTGATACCGACCAGGGGCGCCATCATTCCGGCGGCGGTGGGGGTGGATATCGGCTGCGGAATGATGGCCGTGCGAACGTCCCTGACCGCAGATGATTTACCGGATAGCCTAAAAGCAATCCGATCGGTAATCGAAAAGGCCGTACCGCATGGTCGCACCCACGGCGGTCGACGTAATGATCGCGGTGCCTGGAATGATGTACCCGCTGAAGTGGGGCGACTCTGGCAATCGCAACTGCACTCTGATTTTCAACGCATTCAGGAACGACATCCGGAATTGGGCAATCCCAATCATGTGAATCACCTGGGAACACTGGGAACCGGGAATCATTTCATCGAAATGTGCCTGGATGAATCCGACCGGGTGTGGTTCATGCTGCACAGCGGATCGCGGGGAGTGGGCAATCGCATCGGGACGTATTTCATAGAGCTGGCCCGCAAGGATATGCGAACTCATCTGGCTGATTTGCCGGACCGGGACCTGGCATATTTAAAAGAAGGGACGGCGCACTTTGATGATTATGTATTCGCGGTGGAGTGGGCTCAGAAGTACGCCATGTTGAATCGATCGATGATGATGGAGCGCCTGTTAAATGCGATCGCTACGGCCCGCTTGCTTCCTGAATTTGACGCGCGGCTGGAGGCGGTCAACTGTCATCATAACTATGTAGCTCGCGAGCGACACTACGGCGAAGAAGTTCTGATAACACGCAAGGGCGCGGTGCGGGCCGGAGCGGGACAGTTGGGGATTATTCCCGGCAGCATGGGCGCGCGCTCTTTTATTGTGCGCGGACGCGGCAATCCGGTAAGTTTTGAAAGTTGCAGTCACGGAGCGGGTCGCATGATGTCCCGGGGGGAAGCGAAACGTCGCTTCAGTCTGGAAGATCATTTAAAAGCGACCGCCGGAGTTGAATGTCGCAAAGACAATGGAGTGATTGATGAAACCCCCGCGGCTTATAAACCCATTGATAAGGTTATGGCCGCACAAAGCGATCTGGTGGAGATCATACACACTCTGCGACAGGTTATCTGTGTGAAAGGATAACTATCGTACCGTGAATGGCACGGTGCGACTCGGGCGCGGATTATATAAACCAGAAGCACTGGTCGTCGGAAACTACCATTTAATGTGCACCGCAACGTAGGCCAGATCGTCTTCGAAGGGTTTTTGTAAATCCACACCGGAGGCCTGCATTTCTTTAAACAGGATGGAATTAAAATCGGTCGGACCGGCGCCTTTCGATTTATGAATTGCGTCCAGAAATGCCGATTCTCCTACAATATTTAAATCCCGATTGCGAATTTCCAACAACCCGTCCGTGCAGAGAAACAGACGGTCTCCATTTTTTACCGGAACCTGAATTTCTTCACTGTTAATTTCATTCAGCCAACCGATGATGCGGCCGCGTCCTTTGTACTGTCGAATAGTATCCGAATCGCTATGGTGAATAATCACTGGTACATGTCCCGCGCTGGCCATGCGTACCATCTTACGGGAATAATCGAGTACGACATAACTGGCGGTAACAAATTGGTTGCCGGCCTGATTGCGCAGCAATTCATTCATTTTTTCAAGAAAACGCGGAGGTTCCAGCGCGTATTCACGCGCCGCCCAGAACGCGATTTTCACCATGGCCGCCACCAATGCCGCCGGAACACCGTGGCCGGCTACATCGGCGATCATAATAGCCGTGTGGTTCGCATTTATAAAATTTATTTCATAAAAATCGCCGCCGATGTCATCGTACGGATGATAATAAGGCTGGATGTGCAAATAATTTCGTTCCTGTTTGATTTCAGGTAGAATGGATTGTTGAATTTGCTTTGCAATATTCAATTCCTTCCGGAGTGCGATCAACTTCTGCTGCTCATCGGTGGCTTTTTTCAGCGCCAGCAGGGTTTGTACTCGCGCTAATAATTCCATACGCTCGAAAGGTTTTCTTAGATAATCGTTCGCACCGGCCTGGAAGCCCATCACCAGATCTTCGATACGTCCTCTGGCGGTTAAAATTAAAATCGGTAATTCATGCGGCGCGTACCTCTGGCGAACCAGTTCGCAAAATTCATAGCCGCTCATCCCGGGTAACATGACATCCAGCAAGAGAATGTCAGGATGATGCTCCGGTTCGAGATGCGCCAATGCTTCCTGCGCGTTACGCGCTTCCAGAACCTGGTATCCCGCCGGTTTTAACAGGCTGGAAATTACCTGCAAATTCACCGGCTCATCATCAACCGCAAGTACCGCGGCCACGGAGCGTTCCCGCGCTTGAGCTACGAGAGGGATTTGATTGAATTGCAGACCCGCGTTCGCCGCGCTCGTGCCGCGTTCAAAAGCCCCGGGCGGAGTCGCAATCAGATCGATGGGGTCTTCCCTGCTGATGGGCAGCGTAAAATAAAAATGGCTGCCTTCACCGGGCCGAGATTCCAATCGCATAGCGCCGCCGTGTTTTTCTACCAGGTCCCGGGCGATACTCAGACCCAGGCCGGTACCGCCATAACGATTCGCAATAGAATGGTCGCCGCGTTCGAAGTTCTCGAAGATTTTCTCCTGCACGTGCTTTGGAATGCCGATGCCGGTATCCGCCACGCATACTTCCACCATATCACCGGCCACACCGGCCGTCAGGGTAACCGATCCCTGGCGCGTAAACTTAATGGCATTGCCGGTTAAGTTTATCAATATTTGCTGCACGCGATCCAGATCGCCGTGGATGGCGGGTAATTGCGTCGGTATCTTATTGTGCAAACGTAGATCTCCTTCGGGCGGAACGGTATGCTGCAAAATCCCGATTACCTGATCGGCAATCGGCTTGAGTCTCAGAGCGTGCGGTTCCAGTTTCAGGCGTCCGGTTTTGATTAAGGATATGTCCAGCATTTCGTCCACCAGCGCCGTTAAACGGCCGGCACTCTGAATGATGGTATCGAGCTGGTGAATAGTTTCCGGGTCGGCGTTGTGTGTCGGATAGGCTTTAAGGGCTTGCGAAATACCGATGATGCCATGTAGAGGTGTCCGCAATTCATGCGAGGTAGTGGCCAGGAATATATCTTTAGTACGATCCAGTTCCAACAATGCGTTGTTCTTTCTATCCAGTTCGGCGTTTACCCTATCCAGATAGTTGAACGCGGAAACAAAACGATTCGCCATTGTCACAACCGGCAGCAGCGCAAAAATGAAAAAACCATACCGGAATAACGGCTCCATGGAGATGATATGAAAGACCGCATTGATCATATCCCAGGAGGCGGTAACGTACAAAACCATCACACTCAGGGTCATTTTTAGCGCGTCCCGGTAGCGACGCAGGTTGACAATCGTCAGATATACCGGCGGTAGAATCAGTATCAGCGGCAGATGCAGAAAAAGCCAGACGCGGTAAACGACGTTAATATAAAGGAACGGCGTAATTAAAAAGAGAACACCGAAAAAAGCTTCCACGCCCATTAAGATCTTTAACCAGAGCGGTCTATAATCATCGGGGCGAAAATAACTATCCAGAAACAAAAGAAACAGAGGAGTTAGAAATGGGAGCGAAAATAATTCGGTGCGGGTGATGTACTCCGTATCCTCAATAGAATTGTACAGATAACGGGAACGGGTAAAGTAATACAGGAACAACGCCAGAGTAAACAGGGAGAAGTAGAGATTAAAGGAGTCCTGTGGTCTGCGAAAATAGATGATGAGATGATAGAAGCCGAAGCCGATGAAAAGGACGATCAGGGCGAACTCCCAGCTATCGCTGCGATAGCGTTCCAGATCAATCAAACGATCAATGCGAAAGCCCTGCTCAAAGAAAAGCCCCGGGACGTCATCCGTTATCCATTCGTTGGGCGCTTCGCCCACTATGTGCAGAGCCAGTAAATTTTCGCCCTCGCGTAAATCGTTCGGATGAATCGGGACGGTGGCCCGCATGCGTGTGCGTCGAATTCGGGGAATGCCCCGGGCGTTCAGGTGTATGTCATTATGTATAAGCTTGCCATTCAAGTAAACCGACCAGTTGTTACCTACACCGGGTAAGTGTAGAGCAAGCGCCGGCTCATGCAGGTCATGCGCGGTTGCGTTGAATGGACAGTAGATTACAAAATGAACTATCCGCTCTCCCGGTGGAGCCGCAAATAGTCTATTCAGGGCGATGGGTGGATGCAGATTACCTTTTGCGTTGTCCGGTATGTGATCGAAGGGGGTTTGTTCGCTTTTCTGTACCGCGAACCATTCCAGAACACTGAGATCAATGGGTCGATAAGGATGCGGCTCATTTTCGGCAGAACCCGGTATACACCCGGTGAACAGACACAGCAGGAGTATCAACAGTGGAATGCGCATCCAGTCTAAGTCTCTCGAAAAGAGACACGCGCCAACGTTTTTTTGACAACCATTTTCAGTTGTTACCGTGTTTTTATCCGGGGATTATATGACGAAGTTTTTGTATATTTTAATTCCCATCCGTTCGGCATCCTGTCAGCCTGGATTACGTGGACCTCTATACACAACTTGTACGTCCCCTGCTATTTCGTCTGGATCCGGAAGACGCACATTCGATTGTGGCGACCCTGGGCAGGCATGCCGACAGTGTTCCGTTGCTGCCGGAACTTCTACGTAAAATATTGCGTGTAAATGTGTCGGCTCTGAGAACTCGGGTATGCGATATTGATTTTGAAAACCCGGTAGGTCTGGCGGCCGGATTTGACAAAACGGGCGATCTGTATCCTTTTCTGGCGGGGTTGGGTTTCGGATTTGTGGAGTCGGGCACTTTCACTTTTCATGAGCAACCGGGCAATCCGCGGCCCCGGATATTTCGTATTCAGGATCAGGAAGCCCTGTTGAATCGCATGGGTTTTAATAACCCGGGTGCGGTGCGAGCCCGTAGTATATTACGACGACAAAAACGCAGTATACCACGTGGCATTAACATTGGAAAAAGTAAAGTTACTGAGTTGAGCAAGGCGGTAATGGATTACCGCGCGTCCCTGGATCGCCTATCGGATTATGGCGACTATGTGGCGGTGAATGTAAGTTCTCCGAATACGCCGGGATTGCGTGAATTGCAGAATCGTGAATCGTTGCTGGAGCTGCTAACGGTATTACGAGATCGTTTGCGTGAGCGTGCGGAATACAAAAGACAACATGGCCGCATTGTTGCAGAGCTGCCTTTGTTTGTGAAGATAGCTCCGGATTTAACCGACGAGGGATTTGAAGATATCCTGGCCGTTGCGCTGGAGTCGGGCGTGCGCGGCATTATCATTTCCAATACCACAATCGATAAATCCATGCTTCCGGAAGCATGGCACGCGGAAGCGGGGGGTGTCTCCGGATTGCCCGTCGGGTCGCGCAGCCTGGAACTTATTGGTCGGGCATTTGCGCGAGTCGGTAACCAGCTGGCCATCATCGGCGTGGGTGGCATTCGCAACGGTGCGGATGCACTGGCGCGTATTCAGGCCGGGGCCAGCCTGGTGCAGGTTTACACCGGATTGATTTATGAAGGGCCGCTGGTGGTCCGGCAAATCAATCGCTACCTGGCAGACTATATGGAGACTAATCAGTGC
>JAGRMX010000086.1 GCA_020441025.1 Leptospiraceae bacterium | reverse complement strand
ATTCCTGGTTTTCGGTGACATCGTGCTGATTGTCGTCGATCTCGGAGTCGTCCGAATCGGTCTCAGTATTGTGATCATTCTGATCGTCCTGGTCAATCGGCTCGTTTAATACCGCTTCCGGATCAATAAAGGTGACCGCATATTCGAAGCTGCGGGCGCTTCCGTTGATCAATACATTATCAATCACAACTCGAATAGTCACATCGCTATCCGGACGGTTGTAATCGTTTTGATGTGTCGCCCTGGGTAATCCTTCCGGATACCACACCAGAACATCGGCATTATTGCTTTCCGTGCGCAGGCGAATAGAGCGCCCATTACGACTCATTTGTACCCGTGCGTTGCGATGATCCGCGTTTTCCTCATGCGATTGGAACGACCAGGGATAACCAGAATCCAGGCCCATTCGATAAGGCACAAAACCTTCCGGCGGCCAGGCAACCGATTTGATACTGCTTACATCGTTTTCCGAACGCCAGTCTCCAAAAACGTACAGAGCATGCGCACGCTTACTGCTGCCGGTGCCGAGTACCTTCTGACGGGGATGCAGTGCCCAGACCCGATGACCGACACCGGGAACTCCCGCATCCTGAACGTAAGCGTCAATTGCGTTCGGTCCCACACAGCCCAGACACAAATTCGAAGAACCGGCGCCCTTTTTTCCCGCTTCCGTATAACAGGGCCAGTTGGCGTCCGGTCCATGACTCAAATCGTTCTTTGCTTCCATCATCAACGCCGCCGCCCGGGCCGGTGCGTTGTATTCTTCGGCAAAGGTCACATCGGCGGGCACACCTGCCATGGTGCGGTAATAGCGCAGGTTTTGTAGCGTGGCCGCATCATACTGCGTGCTATTCCGACCGACGCGACAGGACGCGGCATCACCGGTCCATTCATTGGCGACGGAATCGTACTGTACGTACTGATCCACATAGTATTTCGCTACGGCGCGTCGATCGGTTCGATCCAGAGACAGGGCGCGTGCACGGACCGATTGAATCCCGTCCGGAGTGCGAGCACCGGGAGCCGTACCCGGTCCCGGAGTTCGCGGCCGTGGATCGGCCAGCAAAACCGCCGACATCAGTAAAACAAAAAGGCAGGTTGAAATGAGAAAGCGATGGTTAATGGTTATATGCACAACGCAGGTTTTCCCCAGCACGTTTACACTTTCCAGCAAAAAAAGAACGCGATTCAATTCACCGGTATGCGTTTCATCTTTTCCAGAATCCAGCGCATACAGCGATGTCCCGTATCCACCGGTTGAATGAACATCATGGGACAGCCGCCGGCAATCACCCGCAGGCCGCCCTGTTTAGCGATGTCCACCGCCCGGCTCGATACGCTGCCGGTTCCAAAAGAGCGATGCAACCAGACTCGTTCAATCTCGGCCTGCACACATTGCTGCACAATGCGTTCCGCAACATCCGGTCGGTTTACAATCACAATTCCATCGGGCCTTTCGGGCAACGCGAATACGTCCGGATAACAGACTTGCTCGCCGATTTTTTCCGTGTTGGGGTTGATGGGATACACCCGGTAGCCGGCCGTACGAAGGCGATTGTAAATGGCGTTAGCCGCGCTCTGCTCCGGATTGCGGGCGGAAACCCCGCTGATTGCGATGCGCTCACAATTAAGAAAATCCGCTATAGAATTCATGAATCTATACTTCCGTAGTACGCCTGAATCGGTACGCAAATGCTCGCCCTTTCTCTTTATTAGACGCAGCGATTCACCGATTCCGATTGCTCCGAATCGATTTGCCGGATTTCTTTTTATTTGCCGCCGATTTTTTTTACTGCTGTGTTCTTTCTGGAAGCCGGGCGCTTTTTAGATGTTTTCCGCCGCGTAGTTTGTTTCGTCGAAGTAGTTTTTTTGCCTGCCTTTTTTTTTGCGGTAGTTTTCTTTTTTACGGCCGCTTTCTTGCCTGTCTTTTTTGTGGATCGAGCCTGTTTCGCCGATCGATGTGCATCAGCGCGCTGAGCGGCCGCAAGAGCCGAACGAGCCCAGGGTTCCATCTCGCTACTGCGATCCATGCACTCTTCCGGCGCCTGATAATAACTCATACGAATTGATTTATTTTTAGCTACATAAATAAAGGGGCCCATTCCGCGTGCTTCGAATTCCGGTTGGTTCTGGGCGTCCACTTTTAAGTACAGCACATCATCCGCAACCAGGCCGAACATCAATCCGCGATGGTAAACACCATGCCCACCGAACATGGACTTAATATGTACGTCCCCCATGGGCTCCAGCAGCTCGTAAAGATAACTGATGAATTCATCATCTGCGGCCATACGTTTAACCCTGATTATTTTAATTCATAACAGCAACCGGCATCCGGCAATCAATTTTAAATCAATACTGAAATCCTCCCATATGGCATCAGGATTACAATGCTGATTTTGAAAGTTCGACCGCTAATTGTTTCAGAGATGTGTTATTTACCTGACGGCCTTTTACTTGCTTTTTGCACCGAAGAATGTCAACTGGCAACATGTTCCCCTGTAAACAGAATCACCCGGGTCGATTAACACTTTATTTGTGTATCTTAATGGCAATCGGCATATTTCCGGCAAATCTGTACGCCAACCCATTCCTGCACCGCCAGGGCACCCAGATAGTAGACGGCCGCGGGCGACCCGTGCGCCTGCGGGGAGTGATGGTCGAGGGGTGGCTGCAATGGAACGGCAGCCTCTGGAGCGCGGGACTCACATCTGAAACCAAAATTCGAGCACGCATTGAAGAGATGATCGGTCCGGAAGATGCCGGGCGATTTCAACAGGCAGTTTATGATGAGTTCATCACCGAAGCGGATTTTCTAAAAATGAACGAACTGGGATTCAATGCGGCGCGCATTGCGTTCAATCATACAATTCTCGAGGATGACAATCGGCCATTCGTTTATAAGCAACGCGGATGGGAGCTGCTGGATCGTGCCATCGCCTGGGGGGAGCGACACGACATTTACATTATACTCGACTTACATTCGGCACCCGGCGGCCAATCGGATGTATTCGTGTCCGATCCGGATGCGGAGAAGCTGTGGGAAACCGAGCAGAATATCGAACGAACCGTAGCGCTGTGGAAGGCAATTGCGAATCGTTATAAAGACAAACGGATTATCGCCGGATACGATTTGTTAAACGAACCGCACTTTGATGAGCTGGTACCGGTGTACGAACGTATCATCAAAGGTGTGCGCGAAGTCGACAATCGCCATATGGTGATCATCAGCGCGGGTGGCATCGCCTCGTCCGATTTTTCCATGTTCGACGGATTGCTGGATGAGAATTCGGCCTTCGCCTTTCATACCTACAATTTCCTGGGCAGCGATACGCGTGAAGATCGAATCATGGAATACATGCAATTCGGGAAAGAGCATTCCGTACCGATTTTAAACACCGAGTTCGGCGCTCATTCGGTGGAATGGACGGGCCAGGTGGTAAATCACTATGAAACCCATGATGTGGTCGGTTGGATCTTCTGGCCCTGGAAAAGGGTGCCCTCATTCGATGCGGAAGGTTTTAGCGCGCTGGTGGAGATTACCGGTGGCGGCGATAGCTGGGAAAAAACGCGCAAATACATCGGTTCCTTGTTCGGATTCGGCCGCCCCGATAAAGAGCAGGCGCTGCGGGGTTTACGCGCGTTCTTAGACGCCAGCCGTATTGAGAATTGCAGAGTCAATCAGGATACGTTGCGTGCTTTGTTTCCGGATTGATAGATCGAAGTCGTGGCCGTCGTCACCATGCGCTATAAAATCGAAATTTAGTTTTTCAGGCAGAAACATCTTAGCGCTCGATTCCGAATCACTTTAAAATATAACCATTGCAACTTCGTCAATTGGCAGGTGGGACGTTCCATTCCGAGGTCACAGAATCTCGCATCAAATTGAAAATAACGTGATGAAATCTTTAATCTATTTTAATTCGCTAATCGCATACGCGGGCATACTGCTGCTTGTAATCAACATGGGCTTAATTGCACCGCCCTCCGCCGGTGTGGATTTGAACAACGGCGGGTAGGACGGTGGTTGGAGGATAAATGGAAATCCGGAGGATCACGTTCGCACCGTCGCATAATCGGCTTCTCCCGACACCCGGGTGCCGCTTATGTGACATTTGAATCGCGCTGTGGGTGACAACAATCGGCTGCGTTCGAACATCTGATAGACGATACTACCAGGTACGGAGAAAGTACATGCAAAGATTATCCCTGAAATTGTTGATCATCGGTCTTTTGATAATGGCCCTGCTGATCCCCACGTTTTTGATCTATCTCTTAATTTACGAACGACAGGCTCGCCAATCGGATGTGTTTGAAGAAAGCGCCCGGGTATGGGGACAACCCCAGATTCTGGCGGGACCGGTCTGGCTGCACGACGACCAAAACCAGTACGCCGAGAATATGACCATAGAAGGGCAACTGAATGTGGAGACCCGTCGGCGCGGCATCTATCGCGTTCCTTTTTACACCGCCGAGGTCACCATTACCGGCCGGATGCGCATGAGCGGCAACGGCCAGCTTGTATTGCATTCCAGCGATTCCTCGCGTATACGCATCAAAGATTTTCAAATTGACGGTCGCTCCATTAACGCGGAACGCCGATCGGACGGTACGATCGCAGCGGAAGTTCCGCGCAATTTAACTTACGGCAATCATGAGTTTGCAGTACGATTGGAATGTCCCGGCATCCAGAGCTTTCACGCCCTGCCCGCCGCCGAAAATACCACCATAGAACTGACTTCCAACTGGCCCGATCCCAGCTTTGTGGGTGATATGTTGCCGACCGCCCGGACCATCAATGCCGACGGTTTTAACGCGCGCTGGCAGATCAACGGCAATCAATACTTTGATCTGCCCACCATGTACGTTCGCGCCGACGAATTCGATCCGGCCGAAGTCTCGGGCGCCGGAGTGAGTTTCTTTGTGCCGGTAGATATTTACCAGCAGAATACCCGCGCGCTGAAGTACGCCATTTTGTTTATCATCCTCACCTTCCTGACCTATTTTATTTTTGAAGCGCTGTATAACATTCGCATTCATCCGCTGCAATATCTGTTGGTAGGCGCGGCTTTGTGCGTGTTCTTCCTATTGCTGCTTTCTTTTTCGGAACACGTCGGTTTTTTGCCGGCCTATGCTATCGCCATGCTGGCGAGCATCGCGCTGATCGCATACTACAGTCGCCATGTTCTGGGCAATATCCGACACACCGCCATCATGACCGCCATGCTGGCCGGTCTGTACGCCTTTCTGTATGTATTGTTGCAAATGGAGGTGTACGCTCTGCTGGCCGGATCGGTGGGATTGTTCCTGATCCTCGCGGCGGTCATGTTCGCCACACGCCGCATCGATTGGTACAATTTGAAAGCGAGCGCGCAAGAATCGTCGCATCGACAGGTCGAATAATTCAATATGCACCGGCGGTGACGCAATAAATGGATAGATTGCAAAATCTGCGCATTGCCCCTCCATAAACAAATGGGAGCTGTCGGAGATTCCGCGGCTCCCATTTTTTATGTATCCGGCCGGCACTTACAACGATTGACCGCCAATCGGCCCCGTGACAGATTCAGCCATGATATTCGGTGCCGACTACTATCCCGAACAATGGACCCCTCAGGATTGGGACGAAGATATCCGGTTGATGCGTAGCATGGGACTGACCTCCGTGCGGTTGGCCGAATTTGCCTGGGCGCTCATGGAACCGCGTGAAGGGCACTACGATTTTTCATTTTTTACCGCCATCATCGATAAATTACAGTCCGCCGGCATCAGTGTAATCCTCGGTACACCCACGGCGACTTTCCCGCCCTGGTTGTATAAAAAGTACCCGCAAATTGTACAGACCCGCGACGGAATCGTCCGTCAAATCGGCACGCGTCGACAGGCCTGCTTCGCATCGAAAGAGTTTCGGAATGCGGCCGGTAACATAGTCACCGCAATGGCGCGCGCCTTTGGAAAACATCCCAACGTAATCGGCTGGCAAATCGACAACGAAATCGGACACGAAGGCTCGGATCAGGATCATTCCCCCGTCACCCGGCGAGCGTTTCAGGATTGGTTGCGCCGCAGGTATGGTGCCATCGACGCGTTGAATGAATGCTGGGGTGGCGCGTTCTGGGGCATCGTGTATTCCGATTTTGATGAGATACCGTTGCCGGTGGGCTACGTGGCCAGCACGTACAATCCTACCATGATCCAGGATTACTATCGCTTTCAATCCGACACGATCATCGACTTCGTCGGCATGCAAAGTGAGATTGTACGCCATTACAGCGACGCGCCGCTGACTACCAACCTGTACAATAGCGCATACTTTACTATTATAGATATGGCCGCGCTGGCCAGATACGTCGATTACATCAGCTGGGATTTTTATCCGGTATGGGGCGATATGGACGCACCTTTTCCGCATCCCTTTCTAGCGGCCATCCAACAGAATTTTCGAGGCTTAAAGAACCGCAGTTTTTGTGTCATGGAACAGATCAGCGGATTTCAGGGCCATACGAAACTGGGTTATCTGCCGGCGCCCGGCCAGACCGCGTTGTGGCTGACCCATTCCATTGCGCATGGCGCCGATTCGATTTACTTCTTTCGTTTTCGCACCGCGCGTTTCGGACAGGAGCAATTGTGCTACGGTTTACTGGATCATGATAAAGAACCTACCGATCGGATGCGCGAGTTACAACAGGCTATCACGGACTTGCAGAATGTCGCCGATGATTTCGTGACCGAGCCTTATCCGGCCCAGGTTGCGTTGATCGGCGATATTGAAAACGCGCGTAACTTTCGTCAGCAGCCGGTCAGCAAAGGACTCGAGTTTGCTCCGTTGCCCTGGTTGCAACTGGGTTATGACATTGAGCTGGCAACATGGTACTCCGGCTTCTCGCTTTTAAACGTGAATACCCACTGCATGCAGACCGGCAACATAGACTTAAATCAATACAGAGTGATTGCGTTGCCGTTGTACGCCGTGGTCGATGCGGATTTTTTTGCCAGGGTGGAACAATTCGTGCGCAACGGCGGCACTTTAATTCTGGGCTATCGCTCGGGCTGGAAAGACCCCAATCTCTGGATGCACGCCGACCAACCGCCGGGCCCCTTCGCGGAAATGGCCGGTGTGCGCGTACGTCAATTCGAAGCGGTGGGCGATCAAAAAATCAAATTACGGTTTCGATTGCTTCCCGGTCGGGGTGGAAAAATTTGCGAGTTGCTGGAACCCACCACGGCCCGGGTCGTTGCGCGCTATACCGATAGGCGCAAATTTTATAAGGGCTATCCGGCCATCACCCGCAATGTCTATCATAAAGGCGTGGTGTACTATGTGGGCACGTCGCTTACGCCGGAGAGTTTTGTGCTGTTGTATCGACGGGTTCTGCGGGAAGCGCGGGTTCCTTTTCGTCTGTACGGCCAACACATAGAACGCGTATACCGCACAGGTCGAAAAAATGATTATGAAATCTACATGAACCACAGCATAAAGCCGCGCTGGGCCGGTCGGCGGCGCTTGAAGCCCTACGAGTTCCGGATCGTATCCCGCCCGAAGCCGCCATCATGAATTAAATCGCGCCCGGAAGATTATTTTTCTTAATTCTGAAAACATATTTGCTTGCATTTGCCTCTAACATAGAGGACTATCTAAGTCGACGGCGGTCATTCAAAGCTCGCGCACGATTTTACCGATCTGAATTAATTTCACTTCAACTGACATGCATTCACGCAACCCGGACAGATTCATTCCATTTCTACAAATGATTACAACATGCTCTGCAGTCGTTTTGCTGCTGATTCTGACCATGAGCATATTGCCCGGTAGCCGGTACACTCTATCGGCCTCATCCGAATCGGATCGGACCGGCCATACGGAAGACGAAATGGTGGTGATTGCGGACGTTTTGCGTGTGCGCGCCCGTCCTACCACTGAAGCGGACATCATCGGTCGCCTTCCGGAAGGAACCGGAGTGACGCCCCTGGAACGAGCGGTAACGACCGATGCGGATCGATCGGGCCAATCGCAATGGTTGCGCATTGCGCTACCAGATGGGAACAGCGGCTGGATTCACGGCGATTATGTGCGCCTGAATCGGTCCTTTCCCGCCGATAGTATTCGGCATGTTTTTTTCTATGCGGCCAACGAAGGCGCCATCGCGGTGTGGGATGAGTGGGAAGCCGAAAGCACTGCACAACAAATCGCACTCGATTTTGTGGACAGCTTTCGCAACGGACAGGGACGGCTGGCGGCCACTTTTAAACTACACGGCCCGCTTGATTATTATGAAATTGAAAACGGACATTTGAATCGACTCTTGAATGCAAATATTCGGCCGGTCTTATTAAATCACAGCGGACAAACCGTCGGCACCGTGCGTTTGATTGAAACGCATATTCATGAAGACTTACCGCCTTTTTCCGGATTTCGCGCGGAAATGCTTCCGGCCAACCAGGAAACAATTGATCCATCGGAAATTTGCGCCGGAATTTATCCGCCCCCATCACAGGAAACAAATGGAATTAATTTTGAATACCGGCCCATTGAAAATTCGGAGCAGATCCATCGCCTGTTTCAAATTGCCTTTGAACGTGCGCGGCGCGTCGATTTAGATCTTGCAAAATTCACGCATCGAGACTGTGGCCAGATTGATGTTTCCGGACGCATACTTTTCAATTGCACCGGTAGCTATGAAAACTGGAATCGGGAGAACGAAAGCGAAGCCATTTCCTTTTTACTGGAACGCAAAGATCAACCGGAAGCACAATGGCGCCTGCTGGATCTGTCTTTTATCGACCTGACGGGCGGATCTACGGGCCTGGTTGGAATTAAATGCGCAACCGACATGGATCAAAATAATATTCCCGAGTTATGGATGCGTCAGAGCGGTTATTGCGGTGAAACCATTATCAAGCGGGTGCATTTATTGAAGCACATTGTTTATGAACCGCCGGCAGGTCGCTGGTGAGCGGCGTGGTACCGCATTCCGACTCCTTCACATAATCAATACATGCCCCAGCATGCCCGTTAAAAAACCGAACACCGAGCCCAGAGTGGGACTCCAGTGCCGACGCATTTTTGATTGAGGTGCGATATCCTGAAAAATCAAATACAGAATGCCGCCCGAGGCAAAGGACATGATGCCCGCCGTAATCACCGGATGATTTTGTAAAAAGAAATAACCCAGCAACGCGCAGACCGGACCCAGCAGACTGATACCCAGCAACAATCCCAGAATTAAACGCGCCGGCGATCCGGCTTTGCGCATTTCTCGAAAAGCGTTAAAGCCTTCCGGCAAATTCTGAAGCGCTATAAACACCGCCAGCAACACGCCCAACCTGCGATTCTGGCTGAATACCGCACCGAGGGAAAGCGCTTCCGGTACAAAATCCATCAGCATGGCCAGGAACTGCGCGCGAGTGCCGCCGTGTCGGCTCTGAAAGGCATCCAGCACCGCAAACAGAATACCACCGCTGACGAAAGTGGTACCCAGAGTAAATATCGAAAGCCGTTCCATGCTTTCGGGTAGCAGAGCAAAACAAACCGCGGCCAGTAATATCCCGCCGCCGAATGCTATCACGCCGTGTACGATGCGCCGCTTAATTCGGGTTTCGGCACTGCCCTCAATGCGCGCAATCAGACCGCCACCATACGCGGTCACGCCGGCCATCCAGGCCGATAGAGTTATATACAGTATCACCTGCATTCAGACATCCGTCTTTGCTCCGGGATTACTGTCCCGTTCGCCCCGCATTCCGAAACATGAGGGCACTTCAGCGCGCATAATATAACAACATGAAAATCATTCCATATACGATGCCGAATAGTTCCTGAAAAGACATTCTGATTCCGGGCCGTGGTTCGTCCAACCCTAATTACAGTAGAAAAATTAACAGTAGACAGATTCCATCGCGCATAAGAGTGAATCCCAATGAATTTTCAGCGTACGGAAGGAATTATGATCTCACGCGCATCGATTCTAAAAATATTTAATATCTTTCTAAATGTATTCATACTGATTTTTATAACCGGTGCCTGCTCCATGCCACATAATGGGCGCCCGGTACGCGCACCTTTGCTGGATAGACCCGGGTCGGCGCGCTTTGTACTGGTAACCGGTATGCAACTGGCCGACGGCTATGCCAATCGGCTGGAAGACTACAATGCCGCAGAATTCAATACGAAACTGCAGCAAGAGATGCAGGCCAGAGTCTCAGATCAGGTTGCCAACTTTCAAAAATTGTATCCCGACTGGAGTTTAAAAACAGTACGCACAAACGAATCGATATTGGTGCCTTCCGAAGATTCCGCACCGCGTTTTCAGCGGTCCGCATTAAAACGGCTGGGTAACGACGCGGATTTTATCATAGTGCCCGTGGCGGATGTGATCCGGGGCACGGGCAATGTAGCCGCCGGCGGAAATCAATATT
>JAGRMX010000085.1 GCA_020441025.1 Leptospiraceae bacterium | reverse complement strand
GTGATGTGCATGACCACCACTCGGCCATACGGTCGCATCATTTCCCGCATGGGACTGCCGGTCCGAAACTCGCCGCCACCCAGAAAATGTAACAGAAAAGAAGTGAAGTGACTGAGTAATAAAACAATCACACCCAGTTGCACGTAGCGTAATTGATCGGGAGATCCCCAGGACATGGCGGCAAAGGATTCCACGGCGGTAAACAAATCGCCTTCAATGACGGGCCCGCCGCCGAATTGCATCAACACACCCAGAAAAAGACCGTGCACCAAGCAGAACATGCCGTAGTGCACCGTGAAGAATAACATTAAAAAAATCGCAATGATCACGCTGAGAACGCGGGAAGGTATTTCACCGGAAAAAAATCCGCTGATGGGCAGGCGCAGCAGAGTGATGCCACCGATCATTAAGTTTTCCAGCCAGTACAGGAATAGCAATACGGTCCAATCCCAATTGAGCCAGAGGACACCGGCCAGCGGAATCATGTTCGCCAGAACCAACAGAGCGCCGGAAATCCACAGATTGCGCTGCCTGGCCTGCAGGATGGGCAGTACGTAGGTCAGAAATTGCATCAATAAACTGGTTGTTTGCGGCATGCTGGATATCGGCTCTGTCTAAAGTTAACTTGCGGTTTTCGGAACGGATACGGAGAGCACCCCAAACGATAAACTAACCAAAAAGAAATTTATCGCTATTGATCCGCTCGCATTGGGCATAAAAAAGATTTGCGGTTCCTTTCAGGCGCTCCAGATATAATCCTCGGCAGGTCGTAGGCCCCGGGAATGTAATGGAATGGCTCTGTTTCGGGTTTTCCAATTCATACGGATTTGTTCCGGTTTGCGGAAGAAATGAAGATCTCAAGATTCCGGGCTTTTTTTGTTTGAATCGTACTGCGATTATATATAGCTGATGTCTACCGAAACCCGGAATGACGGACGCGCTTTTTTCCGGTATATGGCTTTTATCACAATATGAACGAAACGCTGAAGGTTTTGATTGTCGAAGACAATCCGGTGAACGCCCGCCTGGTGGGGCGCATCATTGAAACCGCCGGCGACCTGACCTATTTTCACGCGGAAACGTTCGCCCAGGCCACGGAAATTCTGAATCGGGAATCGATCGATGTGGTCCTGCTGGATTTGCATCTGCCCGACAGCGACGGCCTCGAAACCCTTACGCGCATGCGCGCCCAAAATCGACAGTTGGCCATTGTGGTGCTGAGCGGTCTGGCGGATGAAGAAGTGGCCGTTCAGGCCGTGAAGTCCGGTGCCCAGGATTACATATTCAAGGATCAGTTGGCCGCCCATTCTATTTTGCGCTCATTGCGCTATGCCGTAGAACGCAATCGCATTGAGGAGGCGCTGCGCGCCAGTGAAGAACGTTACGCCCTGGCCACCCGGGGAGTGGCGGACGGAGTGTGGGATTGGAACCTGGAGAGCAATGAGTTGTTCCTGTCGGATCGCTGGAAGGCCATGATCGGATATGAACCGCACGAAGTTCGTTCGCACCTGGACACCTGGCTGGAACGCATTCATCCCGATGATCGCGGTAACTTCAGGCGCGCGCTGGATGAACGTATGCAGGGCGGCGATTCCAATTGCATGATAGAGTATCGTCTCCTGCACCGGGACGGTCAATACCGCTGGATGATGTGTCGCGGAGCCACGCGCTGTGACGAACGCGGCATGGTCACCCGCATCGCCGGATCACAAACCGACATTACCGATTTGCGATTGAATGACCTGTTGACCGGACTGCCCAATCGACAGCTTTTTTATAATCGCCTGTCCCACGCCATAACGCTGCACAACGTGGATCGATTGAAGGGCTTTGCGGTGCTCTGGTTGAATATAGATCGCTTCAGCGCGGTCAACGAGTCTCTGGGAATCGCCGCCGGCGATCGTATTTTGATTAAAATTGCGGAACGACTGCGCCAGGTTGTCTGGGTCAGCGATACGGTAGCGCGCATCGGTGGGGATGAATTTCTGCTTTTGTTGGAAGATGTGCATGCTCCGGAAGAATTGTCTTCTTTTTATCATCAAATGCAGGATATACTGGAATCGCCCGTCAGTGTGGAAGGACGCGAGTTTTTAATTAAGTTCAGCGTCGGAGCGGCGTTCGCGGAAAAAGACACCACCGTGCCGGAACTCATGCAGGATGTGCGCACCGCCATGTTGCGGGCCAAGGAGCTGGGCGGCAATCGACTGGAATTTTTTCAGCGTGAAATGACACAACGAGCCCATCGACACATCGAACTGGAAACTCTGTTGCGCAAGGGGCTGGAGCGCGATGAGCTTCAGTTGTTCTACCAACCCAAACTGTGTCTGCAAACCAATCGGATTGTCGGTTTCGAAGCTCTGCTGCGCTGGTTTCAACCGGAACAGGGTTTGATTCCGCCCGATCGGTTTATTCCCCTGGCGGAACAAACCGATTTGATTCAACCGGTAGGGGAATGGGTCGTATCTACCGCGTTCGATCAAATTCGGCGCTGGCGTCTGGACGGTCTGGAAATACCCGTGGCCATCAATATCAGCGCGCGCCAGTTTAAAGTCAGCGACGTGCATCGGTTGGTAAAACAATATCTGGAAAAAACGGGCATTCCGGCCAATCTGGTGGAAGTAGAATTTACCGAATCGGTGGCGCTTTCGGATCTGGACAAGACCGTGCAGGCTCTTACAGCGCTGCGTGAATTGGGCGTCACAATCGCTATCGATGATTTCGGTACGGGCTATTCGTCCCTGACGTATTTGCGCAAGCTGCCCGTAGACGTGGTGAAAATCGATCGCGATTTTATGCGCGACATTCCGGACGATGAAAACAACGCCGCGATTGTTTCCGCAAGCCTTGCCATGTGTCATCGCCTGGGTCTACGGATAGTGGCGGAAGGAGTGGAAACCGCCGCGCAAATGCGATTTCTACAGAATGAACGTTGCGATTACGCCCAGGGTTATTTCATCGCCCGCCCGCTACCGGCCGACCTGGCCCTGCAGTTTTTGCGAGAATACGACGGCAAACTTCAGGCCTCGCGGGTATCCTGATTATAATTTCATTACGCCGATTGGTTTGCTTTTGTTATTATGATGCTATGCTCTTGTGCTTGTCGCATTCCATCCCCGGCCGGGGAATTCAGACCGTATCAACAGCATTCGGTTTGATTGCGTTTATTTTATTTTGCCTTTCGGCGTCGGCCTGTTCATTCAACACCACTCAATCGGAAGCACGCGATTATTTTGAACCGGATGTAACTCCGCGCTTTCATACGACCGTTGCTCCCGATGGAGCGGCGCTTTATTATGTAGAGACCGGTCGCCTCGAAACCGAGTATAATATCATATTCGTACATGGATCGCCGGGTGGTTGGAGCGCCTTTCAGAAATTTTTGGGCAACGTCGAATTGGGCAGACAGGCGCGTCTGATCAGTGTGGACCGTCCCGGATACGGCGGAACACTGCCGGGCCGGGCGGTGCCGTCCCTGGCCGACCAGAGTCGGATCATTTCGGCCGTTTTACATCAATCGAATGGGACGGTAAATCGGCGGAGAAACATACTGGTAGGACATTCGTTGGGAGGTCCCATAGTGATTCGGATGGCCATGCAGTATCCGGATCTGGTGGATGCGGTGGTGGTTGTGGCCGGATCGGTAGACCCGCAGGCGGAAGAAATCCGCTGGTACAATTCTCTGGCGCACACGATGGTCATGCGTCGGTTATTGCCCCGCGATTGGATCGTCAGCAATGATGAGTTGTTGCCGTTAAAATCGGAATTGATGCGTATGGAACCCATGTGGAATGATTTGCGCATTCCGCTGATTGTTCTGCATGGCACCGAGGATGATCTGGTGCCCGTGGCCAACGCGGAATATATCCGAACCCACGTTCCGCCCGAGCTCCCCGTATCCATTCGAATTATAGATGGTGCCGACCATTTTATTCTCTGGGAACAGCCCGAACTGGTAATCGATTGCATTGAAGAGGCGTTGCAGGTTTCCGTCACCGCGACGCGTTAATACAGACTGTACAATCATGGCTGTGGGTGTAACAAGCCAATCAACATTCCCGCCGATCACCCGGGGATAGGCCGGGCAACAAATCGGAAGAGGATCGTACTATCCGGCAAAGCGGGTAAAATACAGTTCCATCGCCATGGCCAGATGCCAGATGAGCATATGCACGATGGTCAGAAAAAAGACCGGCAGGGTAGGGGGCTCGGGATTATCAATATGCTGCCTGCGCAAACGCAACATCATGATCCACACAAACAATCCCCAGCCGGCGGCGGGTATTACGAATATCAATCCCACCATGCGCAGGGGAAAATAGGCCAACAACATGGTAGCCACCAGTAAAGCCTGGAAGATGAGCATTTCATTGTACGTGGTTCTCAAGCCCTTCACCAACGGCAACATGCGATACCCGGCGGCGGCATAATCTTCCCGGTAGCGAATGGCCAGACACCAGAAATGGGGCGGTTGCCAGATGAAGAGCAATAAGAATAAAAACCAGCCGTAATGGGAAACACTGCCGGTCACGGCCGCCTCGCCGATCATCGGGCCGATGGCGCCGGCCACGCCGCCCATAACCGTATTCAGGTGCGTGCCGGTCTTTAAGATGGCGGTATAAATAAAAACGTAAAATAAAAATGAAAACAGCGCTATCAACGCCGCCAGCAGATTCACTCCGGAAGCCAGCACGAATAATCCCGTGCACAAAAGGGAGGCGGCGATCACATACGCCGTAGTCGGCGTGATCTTTCCGGTGGGCAACGGACGATCCCGGGTGCGTTGCATGCGGGCATCCCGATCGATTTCCAGGATCTGATTGTATACGAACGATCCCATGGCCATCAGCATGGTTCCCACGCAGGTAAAGGCCACCAGTACAGGCGAGGGCAGTTGTACCCCCAGCAGCATGCCGGGCAGTACCGTAATTATTATGGAACCGGCCAGTCCCGGTTTCAGCAACTTATACACTTCCGAAGGAGTGATCGATCGAGATTGGGCCTGAACCGTCATCATCATAAAGCAGTACGCAGACCGTTGGCGGCCTTTCGTATCAGTAAATAGATTGTGGCCGCGTGCAGCAGCCCAAAAATCAGAAAACCGGAATGTCCGTAACGGATATCGAGCAATATGCCCGATGCGACTACCAGCAACACTCGCCACAGATAGCCCGTCCAGTGACCGCGCCGAATTCTGGACCGGTATCGCAACATCCCTTCGATTGTAAAGGCCATAATCAGGATGAGCAGGAGGCCCCCCGACGTGCGGTGGGTGAAGTTGCGTTCCATATTCCCATACAATTCGGGCCAGCGTTGTGTCGTCTGCGGTTCGTCGTTTAACTCCACTAAAGTCTCTATCTGACAACCGGGGAATGCCTCGCAGGCCGCGCCCGCCAGATGCGCTTCCGAGCGAACGCCGGTCAAAATCGTCGCCAATAATAAGAGAGAAATCGTAAGTTCACGCCAGCGACGGAGAAGTCGGGGTCTTCTGCCGGGTCGGCTTTCCGGATGAAGTGGAAATAGGCTGCCCCAGACCAATACTATGCTTCCGATGGCCTGTACTTCAAACCAGGCGGGTGTGCCATCATGCAGAACCGCCATGCCCGTTCCGATCAGCATGAACGCTGCGGTCAGCCAGAGTCCGACCAATTGGCCCAGGTTATTTCGAATTGTCTGGGCGCGTATACGGTGGATGGTTAACCCACCGAGGCAGATCACCGTCAGAAGACCGCCTATCGCCGGCAACAATAGTACCCAGGTATTTGGATCGGCGAGTCCGACGGGCAATCGCGCATAGGTACAATACATGCAAAAATTTGGTGGATACTCATATCGCAGCCAATGCAGGGGCACCTGCGTTACCCAGCTCATTATCGCCGCTATGTGCAGACTCTCTCGGGCTGTTTCCCGGCTTGCTCGCATGCTGCCTGTCGGTCTGCGGCGCGAAGCCAGACGCACAACTGTTTTCAGCTCCGCTGAATATGCATACCCGGCCCCCTATTTGTCAGAGCTCTGACAGATGGGCCCATATTTACCTTTGCGTAGTCGACGTTCGCCCTGGATTTCGCTAAAAAAACCCATGGAGCACTAAAAATATGTTTACATAATCATGCGACGGCTATATTTATGTCTCCATGTTGATCGAACTTAAAATTGAAAATTTCGGGATCATTGATAGCCTGCAGCTGCGCTGTGGGCCTGGCTTGAATGTCTTCACCGGGGAAACCGGTGCGGGTAAGTCGCTCATTCTGGGGGCTGTGGACGCGGTGCTTGGAGCACGCACGGGTACCGGTGTTGTGCGTAACGGCAGCCATCGGGCTGCCGTGGAAGCGCTTTTTGATACATCTCGTTTGCAACGGGTCAACGAGATTCTCACCGGTCGCGGTATTCCGCTGGAAGATCATTTCCTCTCTATTCGCCGCGAAATCCACCTGGAAGGACGCAGCCGTCCGACCATCAACGGAATGACCGTTACCCTGGGTTTGCTACGCTCACTGGCGCCATACCTGGTGGATATTCATGGCCAGCACGAACACCAGCGGCTGCTGGATACGGAGACACATTTGCAGAGCCTCGATACATTTGCCGGCACGGGGCAATTAGCGGACGAGGTGGGCGAGCTCTATCATCAATATGCTACTCTTCGCAATCGGTTGCGGATGGTCACACTGGAATCGGATGAACGTGAACGACGCCTGGATTATCTTCGTTTTGCGCTGGATGAAATCGAATCTTTTGAGCCCGCCGAGCAGGAGTTTCAGGAGCTGACTCAGGAAAAGGCTCTCATTGAAAACAGCGGCAAATTGTATCTGGATTTATGTCAGGCCTACGCACTCCTCCGGGAACAGGATCAAAGCGTATCCGATTCCCTGGAAGAAACCATGGGACTGCTATCCGACCACTCTGAACTATTAAACGGTCTGGAATCGTATATAGGACAGGTCCGCGAAGCGGGCTATCTGGTGGAGTCGGTTGCTGATTATTTACGCACGGAAAAGGAAAGCCTGCAATTTTCGCCGGAACGCCTGGAAGATGTGGAAGAGCGTCTGGTGGGGTATCAGAAACTGCATAAGAAGTACGGCGGTAGCACGGCCGCCGTCCTGCAAACACAGCAGCAGTACCTACGAGAAATGTCTTCTATTGAAATGAGTGAAGAAGAACTGAGCCTACTGCGGTCCCGGCAGGAGGTAGTTTATACCGAGTTGCTCGAAAAGGCCGAGGAACTATCCCGCCGCCGCCGGGCGATCGTACCCGCTCTGGAGGAACGGTTGGCCGAGGAATTGTCTGCTGTCGGTATGCCCGGCGCACGCATTCAGGTAGCCGTTCGCCGGGAAGTGGATTCCAGGAAGCTGGAATCTAAAGAAGCGGAATCTTTTGAATCCGGGAATGAACTGGAAGATCGTCGCAATCGATACGTGATTACGGAAAAGGGGCTCGACCGGGTTGAGTTTCTATTGGCGGCCAATGCCGGTGAAGGCGCGCAGGCCCTACGCAAGGTTGCCAGCGGTGGCGAACTCTCCCGGATCACTCTGGCCCTGAAAACCATCTTCCTGGGTGGTCAGCCTACTGCGACGATGATCTTTGACGAGGTTGATGCGGGCGTAGGTGGAGAGGTAGCGCATGCCATCGGCAATCGCCTGCGCAATCTGGCCCGCCAGGGGCAGGTTGTAGTGGTTACCCACCTGCACCAGATCGCCAGCCTTGCGGATCACCATTATCGCATATATAAGGAAGTAAATGGTGGTCGCACTGCCAGTAGAATCCGCAGGTTGCAGGGCGATGCTCGCCTGAAGGAGATGGCGCGTATGCTGGGCGGTGAATCTGCGGGCCGGGGGGTTATGGAACATGCCCGGGAATTGCTGGCCAGAACCAGGGCGTCATGAAATACCGTTTCTCGGCTGGGCATGGGCCCGGCCCATCTGTTAATTAGTATTGATTCCCGGGATAATTATGTCCGGGAATCTGCACCAATCCTGACTCGCCGGAAGACCGATCTCTTCCGGCTTTTTTTTGCCCTGTTAAGGCCCCATAAACGTATTAGCAGGGAGATTTGAGCTTCAAAGACCGAATGATTTGAGCGGTAGTGGCGCGGCCATGATGGGTAGATATCGTCGAATCCGGTCAATCCTGCGAAATTCAGATGTAAAACCTGCCATGCGGTAAACTGAATGGTGCGCATCGGGAAAATGATGATGACGGCCACCTTATGCGATTTTTTGTGGAACGATTCACAGTTGTTACTGGCGGAGATCTGTCAGAATCCAGCTGAAAACATTATTCATGGTTGTTTGCCGTACGGTGAGTTGCGACGCAATGCCCCGCTGCATACCGCCCATCCGGTCGGTCAGTTGTGACGCGTGCTCCCGGATGAATACATCGATCTGGATTTCTGGAAAATAAGGAATAGTTTTGGCCGCAGGCAGACACAAATGGCAACGCCACATTACCCTGGTGGCATTGATTCTGTCCATCGGTGTGGTATTGAGCGCTCTGTTTATCCCGCTCTTTTCCCAGGGCGAAAATCTGGCCGGACGAACCATTCAGGGCGTGGAATTTGTCGGTCTGCGTAACGTAACAGCCGACGAATTGTATCCGCTCATTTATTCTCGCATCGGAGAACCGCTCCAGCCGGAGAACTTCAACAACGATCTGAAAGCATTATTTGGCACCGGTTATTTCGGCAACGTGGAAATGCGTTTGCGACCGAATGCCAATGAAACGGTGGATGTTGTATTCATCGTGGAGGAACTACCCCGCATCAGTGACATTGAATTTCTTGGAGCGGATGAGCTGCCGCTACAGGAAGTTAAATCTGTACTTGGTTTCGTGCAGGGCGACGTGTATTCGCCCCAAAAGGTCAAAGAAGGCGTCGCCCTGATTAAAGCGCGCTATCGTGAGGATGGATTTTTCTTCGCCGAAGTCTGGTATCGGACCGGCGAACTGGATCCGGAAACCAACCAATTGCAGATCACTTACATCATCGATGAAGGCGACGATATTCCCATTTCGCGCATTAACATTCTGGGAACGCGACATCTTGATGCGGAAGATATTCTGGATATCCTTGAGCAGAAGGAAGTCGGCTTCTTTGATGAAGGTAAGTTTCAGGAGAGTCTGTTCGAAGAGGATAAGCTTAAAATATTGGCGTATGCCAAGAGCAGCGGTTATGTGGACGCCGAGATCGACCCGCGGGCCACGGGTTATGAAATTCGCTGGCGCAATCCCGAGAAACCGGAAGACGGTCGCGTGGTTATCATCACCTACAAACTGGTGGAGGGCGACATCCGTTTCTTCGGCGGCTATTCGGTGGAGCATAATCCGAATGCAATGAACCTGGAGTTGAATCCGCCCGAACGCGAGATCGACGGTCCCGAAGATTTATCGCCCATTTATAAACCGGAAACGCTGCTCGGTTCGCTGGAATTCATTGATGCGGACATCGGCGAAGTGTTTGATGAGCGGCGCTATTTTCAAGATCGCGGTTTTATGCAGGAAATGTACTCCAGGGAAGGATATGTTTACGCACAGATACGTCCCGAGTTTGTGAATTTTGAACTGACCGAAGAATCATTGAATCGCTTTGAAAGCTGTCTGGCCATGGAATCGCCCGCCGGTGAAGACGACAGCCGTTGTAAAAAGCATGCGGAGTATCTAAACCTGACCGCGTTGCGTGAATACCTGGAAGACAACCCCGAAGCGGAAGGAAATGTCCTGCGTCACATTCATTTTACCGTAAGTGAAAATAATCTCGCCTATATTGAAAACATCATTCTAAAAGGTATGGAGAAAACCCAGGAGTACGTGATTCGGCGTGAGCTCCTGATCAAAGAAGGGCAGTTGTTTAACTCGGCCCTGGTAAATCGTTCGCGCGAAAAACTGATTAACCTGGGATACTTTAAAGAAGTCAATCTACAGATGCGGCCCGGTTCCAGTGATGAGCAGATGAATCTCATCATGGAAGTTAAGGAACAGCCCACGGGCACCATCTCCATCGGCGGCGGTTACGGCACTCAATCGGGATTTTCGATTTTTACGGAAGTGGGTGATCGTAATCTTAATGGAACCGGTCAACGTCTCTCGGGTCGGTTGGAATACGGTCCCCTGCGTCGAGCGGTCAGCATCGATTGGACCGAACCGTGGTTTTACGAAGCCTGCCAGGATAGCACGGGCTGGTTCTGGCGTAATAAACTTAAAGATATCAATAATGCTCCCGATTTGACTACGCTGGAAAAGATCGCCGATACGTTTCAGAATAACTACAGCGAAATCGGCAAGGTAATGAAATCTTATGTGGTGGAAGCCGAATCGGTGGGCCCGGCCCGCCGCCTCGATTTCGTGAAAGCCCGCATCCGGGTATTGATTGATGATTACGTTGCAAAAGAGTACGAATGCTACCGTCAATATCCCCGTCCCTGGTCTTTGCGCCTGGGTGCC
>JAGRMX010000084.1 GCA_020441025.1 Leptospiraceae bacterium | reverse complement strand
AAACGCGCAAGACATAGCCAGCTTAAAGATAGTGCACCATGAAAAAGCGTTGATTTACTATGAATTTACATTCAATCGAGACGAGCCGACAAAACTGATCGGATTCTGGATGCACGTAAAAGAAATCTATGAAGAAGTAAAACCCTCAAAATACGACGAGTCTGCGCCCAAAAAGTAGCCCCTTCTAATCCACATGATACGTACCCGGTAGGATGGCTTCTTCATTGGGTCAGAAGGCGAGGCCATCAGGTAGACAAACCTTTCCATCGAGACTCGATGCAGGGCCATTATGCGCAAATTCATGTATCCGGTACAGGAATTGAATTGCCGGTTCCATCAAAGTTTTGCCGGATGTCTCCCAGCTTTACGAAATAATCGAGTTTACAACCATGCCCGACCCGCTGCAAAATTCCGCTCAAGATTCCTCCCCGGCCGATGCGGACGCACCCGTGCACCTGTTCGAAGTGGCCTTCGAAGTCTGCAATCAGGTGGGCGGCATTTATACGGTAATCAAAACGAAAATTCCGCATATCATTGAACATTACGGAGATGAGTATACGCTGATCGGCCCGTACTACGCCGACGCGGCCGCGTTGGAGTTTGAGGAAACCGGACCCGATCGGGATTGGATGCGTACTCTGGCGGATAAAATTCCGGGTCTGCACATGGGTCGCTGGCTTGTAACCGGTCGGCCGCGGGTTATTTTAATCGATACGAGTATGTATCGCGAACGCATCTCCGACTTTCGATTTTTTTTATGGAAAGATCATGGCATTGATACGGCCAGCAACATGGAAGCCGACCTGGATGAAGCCATTCTATTCGGCTTCGCCACCAGCGAATTGTTCGAACTGATTCAATCCATCACAACCGACGCCAGCCTGCCGGTAAAGAGAGTCGCCCATTTTCATGAATGGCAGGTTGGCATTCCGGTTATTCGCAACGGACGTTCCAGGCGACCGATTCCCACGGTCTTCACTACCCACGCCACCATTCTGGGACGTTATATCGCCAGTAACCGCTCCGATTTCTACGAAGTTCTCGATAGCATCGACGCGGATGCCGAGGCCGCCGGTTATAATATCTTTCCCCGCTTCGGCATCGAAAGAGCGGCGGCTCATAGCGCCACCATATTCACCAGTGTCAGCCACATAACCGGTCGGGAAGCTAAGGCATTACTGGGACGGGCGCCGGACGAGGTGCTGCCCAATGGTATTCAAATTACACGCTTTCAAGCCATGCATGAATTTCAGAATCTGCACATGAAATACAAAGAGCGCATTCACGACTTCGTAATGGGCCACTTCTTCCCTTCGTATACATTTGATTTAAATCGCACGCTGTATTTCTTTATCAGCGGACGTTACGAGTACAAAAACAAGGGCTTTGATTTATTTATCGAAGCCATGCATGAATTGAATCAACGCTTAAAAAAGCGCACGAACCCACCGACTATTGTCAGCTTTATTATAACGAAGGCCGCCATTAAAAATGTAAACGTGACCGCGCTGGAAAACCAGGCGCGCTTCGATGATATGCGTACTCTATGCGAGGACATCCAGAGTCAGATGGGCAGCGCGTTACTGACGGCGGCCGCTCATGGTCACATACCCGAATTGAACGAATTATTATCCGAAGAATCGGAAGTGCGTTTGCGACGCAGCATTCAGGCGTTTCGCAGCAAACTGCTACCGCGTATAGTCACCCACGATCCGGTACACGACGCGGAGGACGCGATTTTGCGGCATATCCGTCATCGACAATTATTCAATCAAGCGGACGATCCGGTGAAAGTTGTTTTTCATCCCGATTTTCTGAGCGCACATTCGCCTCTGCTGCAACTGGATTACGATGAATTCGTGCGGGGCTGTCATATGGGGATTTTTCCCGGTTATTACGAACCCTGGGGATATACGCCGCTCGAATGCGTGGCTTCCGGTATCCCCGCAGTAACGTCCGATCTGGCGGGTTTCGGATCGTACGCCATGGAAAACATCATGCTTTCCCGCAGCCAGGGATTGATGGTATTGCCGCGTTTGAATTATTCCTTCGATGAGAGCCTGCATATGCTGGTCGAAGCGCTGGAAGAGTTTATAAATTTAAATCAGAGAGAACGCATTGAACTTCGCAACCGCACCGAAAGACTGGGAGATCTGTTCGATTGGACTCGCCTGATAAAGCATTACTTCGATGCGCATACCATGGCCCTGACCCGGCAGATGTCGGCACCCTGATCTCTACAATCGTACGAAAAAGTTCGAACGGAAAATTTATATGCAAAACAAAAAAGCACAATCCATACGCGCACTGACCGTCGTCATACTGACCGGACTCATCACATTGACCGGTTGCGGCGGTCCCGGAGCGGAACACTTTAATGAAACTGCCGCCGATCCGGATAGCAAACCGGATCAGGTACTGGCCGAGCTGAACATTCAACCGGGTTTGCATATTGCCGACATCGGCGCCGGAGGCGGGTACTTCGCGCTGCGCTTCGCGGAAGCTACCGGACCGGACGGTAAGGTATACGCGGTAGATGTGAACCCTGATTTTCTCACATTTATAGACAGGGCCGCCCAATCCCGGGGACTTCAAAACGTAACTACGGTGCGCGGCACGGCCGATTCTTCCGCACTGGAGCCGGGCTCGGTAGACCTGGTCTTCAGTCGCAACGTATTTCATCACATTGAAAATCAAACCGGATACTTTAAGAATCTAAAACCGGCATTGCGTCCGAACGCCCGCGTGGTGCTCATTGATCACACCGAACATGGTTTTCGTTTTGTGTCATTGTTCGGACATCACAGCTCACCGGGCGAAATTCGCAAAAAAATGGAAGCGGCCGGATATGTCCAGATTGACCAACAGGATTTTCTGATGCCCGATCAATCCTTTCAGGTATTTCAGGTCGCCGTCGAGTAAACGCCACGCAGCGCGCGCCGCGCCGGAAAGGGATTGCTCTTTGGGCGGTTTCCGGCCCCGATTACAATTCGTCTATTGATCGCTCAATGAACTCATCTCATAACTATGAGTTCTAAGAACATCAATGGATTAATGCTCCATTTGCTTGCGACCCAGCAGGACCTTACGGCGCTCCAGCCGATCACCGAGACGATCGTAATTACGTCGTAGATAATCGTCTTCCGGATTGATTTCCAGCGCCTGACTCCAGTATTCGGCACAGCGGGTTATATTGCCGATTCCATAATGCGCAAAGCCGGCGTATTTCAGGGCCTGAAAGAAATCGGGCCGTTGTTTGATCGCTAAGGTCAGATACTTCAAAGCCTTTAAGTAGCGCTTTTCCCGCACCAGACAGTAGCCGCGGTAAAACAAAATCTCGGGCGTCTGCTTTTCCGAGGGCCCTTCCATTAACGCCAGCGCTTTTTCATAATTCTTATTGCGAATATGATTGTTGATCTGGATCTCATAGATCATGGAATCGGGGATGGTATGCACCTGCCGTTTTTGTTCCGGCGTTTCCCGATAGGCCACCCTTAGAAGCGAAAGATCGTCGGTAACTTCACCGGCCTGAAATACCTGCCGCACTATACCGCGCAGGTTGCCGGAGCACCTTTCCACCAGTCGTAAAAACAAGGTCGCGTCCGCGTTGATGTCGGCCGGGCCGGAGCCGGGAGTGAGATTGATGTCGTCCTTTCCGTCACTACCGGAGATGAGTACATCGCCCGGTTGTAATTGAATCTTTTGAATTTGCAGTTCAAACTCGGACGGGCAACCGAATTTACGCAACGTCAACTCTTCTTCAACGAAAGAGGCCGTGCCGTTGCGATATAAAACCATGAAGGGATGCTCGGCGTTTAAGAACAGAGTCTCGCCGCTGTCATCGTTAATCAAGCCCAGAATACCGGAAACCATCATGGCCCCGTCAAATGACAGGAAAACGGTTTGAATCTCCTGATAGGCCGCCTCCAGCCATTCCCCGGGATCAATCTTTAACACGACATCGCGGGTACGCGCTATCATGGAATTCAGTACCGTCCCGATGACCACCGCTCCACCGGCACCCTGAATGGATTTTCCCATAGCATCGCCGTTGAAGAACAACGTATATGCCTGGCCGTTAAAGTTAAGGTTCCCCGTGATGCAGATGTCGCCGCCCAGCAGATAGTGTTTCTCTTTGAATAAGAAAGATTTCTTCTGAATGACGACGGAATCGGTACGTACGGTCGTATCTTCATGCCCGACCGTAAACAGAGGCTGCATTAATAGACTGGTTAAGAAATAATCGCCGTCCTGCTTGCGCTTCAGGTCTTTAATTTCCGCCAGGGAAAGCTCGAATTCCTGCTGGAGATTGTTCAGCTTTTCGATGGTGCGCAATAAATCTTTTGAATACTTCTTATCGATATACAGTCCGCAATCCATCTGCTTCATCTGTTCGATCAACGGACGAATGTATTGCTTCTTTATAATGGAGCCGTGTTGAGGGGCAATCAACTCGATATCCAGATCTTCAATTTTGCGCAGAGCATAATTCAAAATATCCCGGCTCGGCATGTAAGCCATATGAAAACCTTCAATGCACTGAAAGTAGTTCTCATCGGCGTAAAACTTCCAGGAATCCTCCAGTCCGCCGAAAAAAAATATCTCCGGAAAACAGGACTCCGGTCTTGCGATCATAAGTTACAAACGCGCCGGGGGAATGGCAGTAGGGTGTGGTAAAAAATTCCAATTCAAGATCACCCGCCTGCAGTTTGAAATTTTGCTGATCGATGTTGTAATAACCCGATTGGATGCCGTAGTGTTTGATCAACACCGACATGCGACTGTGTGTTACGATTTGCAGATCGGGTCGATTGATCATTTTTTCCAGGGTAGGAACGGCGGCGCATAAATCCGGATCCTGGTGATGCAGTATGATGTACTTAATGTCCGATAACCGACAACCTTCGTTGATTTTATTAATAATGGCGTCGATTTGTATCATCGAGCCCGGATCAATCAGAATGGATTCGTTGCCATTGCGAATCAGATACGGGTGGCATTGAAAGGGATCGTTCTCCAGGTAGATGCCCACCCAGAAAATATCCGGGGCAATCGTCACCGGTCGGGTAAAGTCGATTTCATTGCGTTCGGCATAATCAATTTCATCAGTGCTTTTCTGAATACCGCCGGAGGATTCTTTACTCAGTTGTGCTTCCATAGTATCGGCATTCATGCTCATTGTACCAAACCGGCGCAGTTCCGCAACACAGCAAGCAGAATACGGGCCATATGAGAAAGGTCATAGTCGAGAACGAGTTTCACTTTAAGTTGCAACTGCACACGATGCGCGATGCAGATTCATAATTTGATCAAGCGGCGGGTTATACGCAACAGTACTTATGAATAGCGCGCAAAAACTGAGTTACACCGGCCGGACGCACATTGTAAGCCCGACTGTACTGTAATAATCAAACTATAGTTGTTCCGGATTCAAATTTAGAATACTTTTGGAATCACAAAGGTACGACGGATTTTTCAACACGAACCTGTAAATACCAACAGGCGATTGTTGGCCGGCATTGCCAGATCGTTTCGTAAACGCAGGCCGACCCGCCGAGCCAGAGCTTCCACACTTTCGAAATCGCGAATGCCACTGGATGGATCGCGCTGTTTCAACCAGTCATCAAAGCGGGCGTTGCTTTCACTGGTAAAATCACCGTTATAGTTGAACGGACCGTATATACAGACAAACCGCGATTGGGGATTCAAAGTTTGCCCGGCCCCATTCGTGCCACTGTCCGGCTCTTTTGCTCCGACCGGCGGCCCGGAAAGTCCCAACAGACCGGCCGCCCCGCGCATAAAACTCTCCACCAGCGACCAGGCCACAATGTGCAACGTATTGGCCGTAAACACGGCCTGAAACTTTCCGGCCAGCGGCGCCGCCCAATCGACGGCACCTAAATCCAGATGCAGAGGGTCGGCCACATTGGTCCGCCCACTGTGTCGAATCCACGCTCGAATGCCCGCGTGGTTTTCGGGGCGATCGGCGGTCTGCCAGTGCAGATGGGGCAGATGTTCGGCAAAGTATACCGCATGTTGACCCGTGCCGCTGCCCACTTCCAGCACGTTGCGTACGGTGGGAGCAATCAGAATCGGTTTGAGTTCTTTAAGAATAGGATCGCGGTTGCGCTCACAGGACGGCGCATCGGGTAAATTCGCATCCGAAAGGTTTTCAAGTGTTTCCACGTTTCAATCCTTAGAAGTCATCTCAAAACCGCCTCCGAGCGGTTTAGAGCGTAGCGCAAGAATTCATAGTTTTGAGATGAGTTCTTAGCTCACAGCTTGCGTGCGAGCATCAATCCATCGGCGACGGGTACCAGCGCGTTATCGACCCGTTCATCCCGCCCGATTTTCGTATTCAAGGCCCGGATGGCGCGGGTGACCGCGTCCTGCTTGCTTTCATCGACGACACTCCCGCCCCACAGCACATTATCAACGGCAATCAAACCGCCCGGTCGCAACAAACGTAAGCAGGACTCATAGTATGCGTCGTAATTTTCCTTATCCGCGTCGATAAAGGCAAAATCAAAAGGCTCCGTCTGCTGCGCTTCTAATGACTGCAAGGTTTCCGTGGCCGGCGCCAGTCGTAATTCAATCTTTGCGCTCAGACCGGCGCGTTCCCAGTAACGCCGCGCCATGTCCGTATACTCCGCATTCACATCGCAGGCCAGCAAATATCCATCCGACGGCAGGGCCGATGCAATGCACACCGAACTGTATCCGGTGAACACGCCCACTTCAACGGCCCGCCTGGCGCCGATGAGTTTCACCAGCAGTTGCAACAGTTGTCCCTGCTCGGCCGCAATTTGCATGCGGGCCATATCATGATCGGCGGTTTCCCGCCGCAGGTCGGCCAGTACCGCGGATTCGCGCACCGTTTCCCGCCGAATATAATTCAGTAAGTCGTCGCTCAAATGGATGGTATCACGGGACATGCGATTCGACCGGAAAGAAAAACGGAGTTTGCGCCGGAGTAGTTCGGGCGCGCCTCGAACGTGTTCAAATCTGATTTAGTTTTGAGATAAGCTTGAACCGGTTTAGTTTTCAATGAGTTTTAACAGGTTGCTGAATCAAATTAAAGATTATGCAGCCACTCGGGTATCGCTTTTTTCAGTTCGCTTTCGGATTGCACAAAGGTCAGATTGGCCTGTGGTGCGATTTGCTGCAAAATTTCGGGCGGGATGGCGGAGGCCCCTTTCAAAAACGAACACAACAAAATAGGACGATTGTACAGAATCGAAAAAGCCAGCTCACTCAGGGTACCGGCCGCGCCGCCCACTACAATCACACCCTCTCCGGACAACACGTTGATCAAATTGCGACCGGTGCCCAATCCGGTGGTAATGTTGATGGTGTTGTACCGATTGGCATCGCTTTTATCCAGACCGGGTAAGATGCCAATGCTTTCCCCGCCGCCCTCCGAGTGAGCGCGGGCCACCGCTTCCATTACACCTCCCCGTCCGCCGGAAATCAAACGCACCCTGCACTCGGCCAGTACGCGACCGACTTCCTCGGCGGTTTGAATTTGTTCGGGGGAGGCCTGCGAAGATCCGATTACAGTAATCGTGCGCACAACGTATGTCTGCCGCACCAGGCCGTTATTATAGACCGGGCGGGTTTATGAACCCTGTAGTTCCGCTTTGCGGGCCTGCAATGCCCGGGCGTATTGGGAAGTCATGCCTTTCATGTGCTCTTCGGTTTTCTTAAGAGCGGCATCGATTTCCGCCAGAGTCATTTTGTTGATTTTCTTATTCTTTGCGGGCTTTTCCTCTTCGTCTGCCATACCGGTACTCGCCTTGAGTTTGATTTGATTTCACATAATGCGCCGTAGCGTCATGTGTTTGCGTTATTTCGTCGCACTGAACCGCGACAACGCATAGATCGGCCATGCTGATTCGGTCGAGCCCGAAGGCAACTCTTTCTCGGGCCCTATCAGGTGATGGAATAATTTGACCGATGGACAGCGCGCGGGCCGGTGAAACCCGATTCACTTACATCCGCACGTATTTTGAGAGAGTGAATTCTAACGGGTTGCTAAAGATCTATCTGCCAGAAGTTCTTGCGGTTACGACGATCGTAATGCGCGGCAATCAACATGTCCATGGAGTACAGGGCCGTTCGCAACGAACGAAACACCAGGCGCAACGCGTTCAATTGCACTTCCGTGGAAGCCCGATCCAGCGTGCCTTTGTTTACATAATTGTGTCGCCGGGTTTCCAGTTCCAGGGTCTGAATGTTGGGATAGTACAATCGCATGATTTTGCGGGTAAACTGATTGGGATTGTACACGTTGCGTTCCATGCTTTCCAGCACCACGCAATCCAGTTTCTTGGTATCACCCTCTTCTCTATAATGGAAGATAATCATCTTCTTGGAGTTCACGTACTGTCCGTCGCGCCAGGTGCCCGGCACATCCTCCAGCACAATTTCCTGGTAGTTCTTAAAGCGCGGATATAGAATCACCAATTCGCTGTGCTTTTTCTGAATATCTTCGATGGCTTTTTTGACCTCGTCGATTTCCAGGCGCAATAGCCGCTCCATCTCCTGACGATACTGGCCTTCCTGCGGATTGTTGCCCCAGGATTGATCGTAAAAGATAGGATCGCTGTCGTCGGCTTCCGGCTGGTCATCCCGATTGCGGCATTCCCGCAAAGGATCGGTGGGGCGGCTGAGATCGCTGCTGCGAGAAACGGTTTCGGGCGACTCGGGACCGTCCTGCGCCATCAGTTCCTGTTCTCTTAAACCGGGGAGCGAACCAATCAGGATGAGGGACATAATGCCCGCCAGGCCGGGTATGCAAAGTTTACGATCCATCATTGCGTATGACTCCTGCTCTCCATATTCGGAACATTCCTCGCTAAAAAAAACCGTACAGATGACACTTTTTTGCACCCATTCAGAAAATTGAGCAGAATGGAAATTCCCTGGCCGTTGATAAAACTACAATCGAACGCTACGGGGATTGCACAGGCGGATCAACGATTTGTAAAGACTTAAAAATACCGACTGGTTGGCATCCGGATTCAAGCCGCACGACGCGCTGGCCAGCACAATGAAGCAGGTTTCAATGGAGTGTTTGTCGTAGTGCGTATCATCCAGCAACGCGGGAACATCGTTTTCAATGGCCCAGTATCCGGCATTCGTATTCTCGGGACACAACTGAGTATTTACCGCGATTCCGGCCCGTAACATGGCTTTCGCCTGGCTGCGGGTGACCACCGGACCGGCATAAAATAACTCCGCCTCGTCCGAACCCATGCCCGAGCAGGAAATGCTCGCCACCAGGAGCAGCGCGATCATGGCCCTGCGAACGACTCCAGCGGCTGTTGTACGGGATTTCATGTGGACGGGGCTCTGGAATCAGGTTTTTTTCCAGAGTGTGCCATGTAAATGGATATTTGGAACCCGGCTGCTCACCGGCCCTGAGATTGATGTGGAATCGGAATTGATCCGGCCATCTGCAGCTCACTGCGAACACATTGAGTTGACCGGTGACTCCAGAACCGGCGTCTGTCAATAGCACCGGATGGTAACTGCCAGGTTGCTGAAAAGCGCCTGTGATATTTGAACAATGAAACCAATGAAAGCAAAACAGCAACAATGGACACCCGCCGCTATTCGAACGGCCTGGGCCGATTTCTTCGCCGAGAACGATCACGCCCGGGTGGAGTCCGCCAGTTTGATCCCGGCCGGAGACCCCACCCTGCTGTTTACTACGGCGGGCATGGTTCAGTTCAAACCGTTTTTTGCCGGCACCGCCAGACCGCCCCATCCCCGGGTGTACAGTATTCAAAAGTGTTTGCGCACCACGGATCTGGAATCGGTCGGCAAGACCGCGCGACATTGTACTTTCTTCGAAATGCTGGGTAACTTCAGCTTCGGCGATTATTTCAAGCAGGGCGCCATTGAACTGGCATGGAATTTCTCGCTGGATGTTTTGAAATTCAATCCCGAACAGATTTACATCACGGTATACAAAGACGATTCCGAGGCCGAGGAAATCTGGAACAAACACATCGGCGTTCCGGTGGAACGCATTACACGTCTGGGCAAGGCCGACAACTGGTGGGGACCGGCCGGTGATTCGGGCGCATGTGGACCGTGCAGCGAGTTGTATCTGGACCGGGGCGCGCAGTACTGTTCCTGTCCGCCCAAAAAGAAGGCCGCCTGTAAGCCGGGCGGCGATTGCGATCGCTTCATGGAATACTGGAACCTGGTATTCAATCAGTTTCATCAGGACACGGCGGGCAAATTGCATCCCCTGCCTCAGACCGGCATCGATACCGGCGCGGGTCTGGAACGCCTTTCGGCTCTTTTGTGCAACGTGGATTCGGTGTATGATACCGCCGAGATGGCCGCCATCGTACATGCCATTGAAGATCTCACCGCGGAACTGCGCGCGGATGGCAAACGCATTCCATATGAGTCCGCCGATTTGAA
>JAGRMX010000083.1 GCA_020441025.1 Leptospiraceae bacterium | reverse complement strand
ATCGCGTGAACTCCAACTCCGATCGCGTGAACTCCAACTCCGATCGCGTGAACTCCAACTCCGATCGCGTGAACTCCGATTCCGATCGCGTGAACTCCATTCCCGTGCCACCGCCAGAACTGGTAATCGGTATTCCGGCCAATGTATTGCGACGCCGTCCCGATATACGCAGTGCGGAGCGCCGACTGGCTGCCGCAACCGCGCGTATAGGTGTGGCCGAAGCTGATTTGTATCCACAGTTTACCCTGCCGGGTTCGATCACATACTCGGCCACCGTGCCGGGCAATGCGGGCTGGACGGGCAGCCTGGGTATTGGTGTGCGCTGGAATATTTTCGATGCCGGCGCAATCCGAAGGAATATAGAAATACAGAACGCGGCCACCCAGCAGGCCTTGCATCAATATGAATCCACAGTACTGAGCGCATTGGAAGAAGTTGAAAATGCGCTGAGCGCCTATGTTACCGGCCAGAATCGCCGGCGAAGTTTACTGGCCGCAACAGAACGAGCCCGCAGCGCGGCCGAATTGACCGAACAGAGTTACCGGGCCGGTATCTCCGATTTTCAATCCGTAATCACAGCACAACAGACTCTACGGTCGCTGGAAGACGACCTGGCATTGAACGAAGGCGCAATCGCATCCAGTTACATTCAGCTGTACAAAGCACTCGGCGGAGAGTGGGTTGTGGAAAAAACGGAGGAAGAATAATTTGTGATAATCAATTGTTTATACACCACCTATTTACATTTGTATATAAACCCGACATCATGACGCATGCAGTTTATTTAGAAAAATTGAAGCAATCGGTTCTGGAATTCATAACCGACTTTTCGGAACAAGAAGCACTGACCGCCCTTGCGGATTTTTTGCCGTTATTTCAAATGCAAAAGCTGAATAAATCGGAGTTTTTTATTCAGGCCGGCGATCATGCCGCCCACCTTGCCTTTATCGGACAGGGCGTGATGCGTGCTTTTCACACTTCACCGGAAGGCAATGAGTATACCAAAACTATTTTTCAGGAAGGTCAATTCGTCGCCCCCCTGGCGGCTCTAACCACCGGTGACGTCAGTCCCATCTCTTTGCAGGCCTTAACGCCCATGGAATTGCTGGTTGCCGACTACTCCATGCTGAATCGGTTGTATCGTCGCCATCATTGCCTGGAACACATGGGTCGGTCGGTCATTCAATGGGAATGGGTAAAAAAAGAAATTCGAGAGATTCGCCTGGTGACTCTATCGGCGGAAGAACGTTACGACATATTCTTAAAAGAACACACCGGATTGGAGCATCGCATTCCCTGGTACTACATCGCCTCCCATCTGGGAATTACACCGGTGGCTCTGAGCCGCATCCGCGCTCGAAAGAAAAAACGCGATTGAGTCTTTTTTTTTAGAATATTAACCCGGGTTAATGCATCCGACCGGCAAATATGGCACATTCTGATCGGCGATTCAATTCGCCGGTAAACATCAGGAGGCTGCCATGCAAATCAGTGGTAATACAATTCTCGTCACCGGAGGCAATTCGGGCATCGGGTTCGCTCTGGCCCGTAAGTTTCACAAACACCGCAATCGAATCATCATCACGGGACGCAACCCGGATCGTCTGAAACAAGTGCTGGAGGATTACCCGGACTGGACCGGCTATGAGTGCGATTTCAGTGACACCCAGGCAATCACACTTCTGGCCGAAAAAATCGAACGCAATCACGCCGATTTAAATATCTTGATTAACAATGCCGGCATTCAGGTTGCACACCACTTTTTAAACGATCCCGGCATTCCGGAAAACTGTCTGCGTGAAATGCGGATCAACTTTGACGCACCCGTACGATTGGGTTTGCATCTATTACCCGTTCTGCTTCAAGCCGATGCCGCCGCGATTATAAACGTCACATCGGCCCTGGGAGAGGTGCCGCGTTCCATCTTTCCGATATACTGCGCTTCAAAAGCGGCGCTATCCGCTTATAGCACCGCGTTGCGCGGGCAATTAGCTGAAACACCCATTCGAGTTATGGAATGGGTCCCTCCGCTTACCGCAACACCCATGAACGCGCATCGACCGGGAGCAAAAATATCCGCGGACGAATTGGCTGCCGCGTTTTTGCGGGCCTTTCATAAGGATCTACAAGTGGTTCGTCCGGGTAAAGCGGCATTACTGCATACCATCCACCGCATCTGGCCGACAAAGGCGCAGGCAATAATTGAATCCACACCATAACCGGGAGTTAATCAAAATGCATATAAATACACATACAATCATTTTCATCACTTTGATTCTGATGGGCATTTCCGGATGGCCGGGCTGCAAATCCATTCATACCGAAATTGCCATTCAGGCGTCGCCGCGTGAAGTGTGGGAAGTAATCAGCGCCAACGATCGTTATCCCGAGTGGAATCCGTATCATGTGCGCGTGGACGGCGAACTCGTCGAGGGATCTACGCTGGATGTAAAAATACATAAACCCAACGGCAACCGGGTAGAGATTCAACCGCAGGTGATTACGGTTACTCCGGAAAAAGAGCTGACCTGGGGTGGCGGTATTCCCGGTCTGTTTACCGGAACGCATGTCTTTGAAATTGTTCAACGCGAAAAAGACGTGCTTTTTATTCAACGCGAGCAATTTCGAGGATTGTTCGTATGGTTCGCGGAATTGGACAGTATCGAAGAAGGTTACGATTTAATGAATCGCGCGTTGAAGGCACGCGCGGAAAATTCTACAATACCTTGATTGGGCGCGGCACATGGATTCGGCATAAACAATCGCCTTTCGAATAAAAAATGCCGATGGCTTATGCTTGCATTTGAAGCCGGATGGAAATATAAGCCATTCATAATGGCAAATTGCTACATCCGGCAACGTTCCGGCACCAGTATTCTTTTTTTAACAGGTCTCATAACTCTGAGCCTGTCGGGCAGCTGTCATCCGTCGCAAAACAGGGACGAACCCGGGGCCGATGAGGGGCCGTCGCCCGTCTCGTTGGTTACGGATCGTTACTACCAACGACTCGGACGCACTACCACATATGTGCGCGACCCGTCTCATGAAATCACCATAAACGACCTATTGAAAGGTTCGAGCGCCGTTCGATTTCAACGCAACGATTCTCATTATCTATCCTTTGGATTGACTACCGACGCTTTCTGGCTGAAAGTTCGGATTCAACGCCCCGAACAAGATTCCCGACCGTACTTGATCGAACTTCAGAACAGTATGCTGGAATCCATCGACTTTTATCATGTTCGGGAAAATCGAATCCTGGAATCGATTCATATAGAACGCACTACCCCCCCGGATGCCAGACCGTTCCATCATCCCAATTACATAATTCCGCTGCGATTGAAGGCGGGCGAGAGCGGTACTTTTTACATTCGCGTGCTCTCACGCGAAGCCGTGAATATTCCGTTGTTTTTATGGAGCCAGACCGATTTCAATCGTGTGGATCGCTATCGACAGTTCGCTTACGGTTTATTTTACGGCCTGATGCTGGTTATGGCATTATACAATTTTTTTATTTTTCTCTCGGTGAAAGATCGGGCCTACCTGTATTACGTTCTTTATATTCTATCGTTTACGTTGTTCTTCTCATTATTGCACGGTTATCTCTTCTTTTTTCTATACAGCTTGAACTTTGAAACGCTGTACGGCTTCGCTCCGGCCACCGCCCTGCTTACCTCCCTGTGCAGCATGCTGTTCGCCCGTAAATTTTTTCTGCTCAAGGAAGAATTCACTCGCGCATACAGGGCGGTTACGACCTTGATTGTACTGCACGCTCTGGCCATTCCCTTCTCCATGTTGATGCACGGCGTCATTCCCGGCATTATCGGTAACATACTGCCTATGATCGCCGTTGTACTGCTGGTCGTAATTGCCGTTGTGCGCATGTTATCCGGATTCGAACCGGCCCGCTATTTTTTACTGGCCTGGTCGTTCTTGATTGCGGGCGTCGTTATATTCGTTTTGCAGAACCTGGGATTGGTAGCGGCCAATTTTTTCACCAACAACGTGGCCATGATCGGCGCCGGCCTGGAAACCATTCTACTCAGTTTTGCCCTGGGATTTCGGATCAATTCTTTAATGCGGGCCGAAGAAGACGCGCGACAGGAATTGATCCGCGAACAACAAAACAAACTGGAACATGAAAAACGCATGTCCCAATCGTTCGCTCGCTTTGTTCCCAGGGAGTTCCTGAATTACCTGAACAAAGACAGCATCCTGCAAATTGAACGCGGCGAAGCCATCCAGAAAGAGATGACCGTCATGTTTACCGACATACGCGGCTTCACGACCCTTGCGGAGAAAATGGGTTCCGAATCCATATTTCGATTATTAAACTCGTATTTCGAACGCCTGGCGCCTATCATTGAATTACATGGCGGTTTTATTGATAAGTTCATCGGCGACGCGATTATGGCTCTGTTCCCCGATCCGGGCAATGCCGTTCGAGCGTCCATCGCTATGTCGCGCGAGTTGGACGCGTTTTCCCATGTCGCCGGAAACGACGTACGTCTACACAGCGGATGCGGTTTGCACACCGGAGAATTGATGCTCGGTACAATCGGCTCCGAAGCGAGACTGGAGACCACCGTTATCGGCGACACTGTGAACCTGTCGGCCCGATTGGAATCGGTTACAAAAAAGTACGGTGCCCGGGTTTTGATTTCCGATCGCCTGTATCAGAACATTCTGGAGCAATCGGAGTTTCATGTCCGCGAAATCGATTCCGTATTCTTGAAAGGTAAAACGAAACCGGTCGGACTATTTCAGATATTTGACGCCGAACCGCAAGCCATCCGCGATCAATTGACCGCCCATCATAATCTATTCATGACCGCCATGGTCCTATTTCGCAGCGGGCAACTGAAAGAGGCCCGCACGGATTTCCAGTCCTACGCCCGGCATTGTCCGCATGATCCGTTGGGCCGGTTGTACCTGCAACGCATTGATGAACTGCTGGCTCGCACCGAAGGCATACCATCCGATTGGACCGGAATCTATGAGACCTGGTAAGAAGCATCGCGTTCAGGTAATAGACCATTAACATATTTTCGTAAATGATTTAGCAATGCAAGCTCGAACCGGGCTAAGATGCTACTGCATTCAGGAAAACGGAGTTCACGTGATTTTTTTGAATGTATCAACGCTCGGTACAGATTGAACGTATAAATTATCGGAATCAACGCAATCGCTTTCATCCAAAAGACTGTTAATTGCACATTTGGCGCAACACGCTTTTATGCCAGACTGCATAATTGTTATTTTTATTGAATAATTACTTGTGCGCACCGGATATATCCGCAATCATCAGCGCATGAATCTCTTTCCAGAGCGCAGGTTTGTATTCATCTGTATGCTGATCGGCTTCGCCCTGGCGGGTTCATTCGGCATTACATCGCGCGGTTTACAGGCTCAGGATGGTCGTATCATTTACCTGGCACCGATTCAGTCCGAAGCCAACAGCGTGCAGGCCGACGATCTGGTGTTGCTGCGGCAGGTAATTCGCCAGGAACTGGTGCTGGCCAATTACTTACCTGCATTGCCCGAAGACCTGCGCACGCATCCTTCCCTCAACAACATTGATCCGACCAATTGCGAAGCCGAGTGTTTGCTGAGAGTTTTGCGTGAATTACCGGCGGATATGTTCTGGCAGCCGATTATACGACCGGGCAGTAATGGATTCGTGCTGGAATTTCGACTGTATCAACTCGGCGAGCAGGATATTATCGAACTGGAGCGGCGCCCGGCACCGGTGTATTTGACCGATTTTACTGAAAGCAACATTCGGCGCAGAGTGGCCCACTCCCTGGAAAACTTTCTGAAGTCGGATGCAAACCGCGTGGCCGACACTTCTGAAAATCGCAATGGCAATACCACAAACCGCAACACGGGTGATGAGCCCGGCGTTTATATCGTCACGCCCGCAGATGCCCGGGGAGTGCGTTTAATAGCCGAACCGGCCGACAGCGATGTGCGCGTACGTCGCACTGTAGATTCGAATGGGCGGCTGATTCTGGATATCACCGTCAGTCGCAGCGGCTATCGCACCGCGCAACTGAAATTGGAACATTCGCAAACGGAGAATCATGTGCTGGTGGTTCAGCTTGAGAAAGCAAGTACCGCATCCGAACCTCGCATTGAGCAATCAGAGCGCGAATCGTCGTCCAATAGTGCGGGCACACCGCCCTACTGGAATGCTCTGTGGCGTTCGGCCCTGTTGCCGGGTTGGGGACAGTATTATAAAAACGACGACTTTACAGGCGGAATTCTGATGACACTGTTTTTTACATCCGCCATGCACCTGGCGTTCGCTGAAGAACGCTACCAGCATCAAATGACCGAATATCGCCGCTATTACGAATTGAGCAGTATATTTCTGTATGAGATGGCGGCCGTCGCCACACCTACATATAATTCCCAGAGATCCAGCCTTACCAGTACGCAACAATATCTGATAATTTCCATGTTGCAGGCGGCCGATAAAAAATTCCTGGAACGTCAGATAGACACGTGCTTTATCGGCGGTCGCTGCCAACGTGCTCGCCGGGCCAAAGAATACCGCGATGCCTCCATCGGATTATTGGCGCTGGTTTACCTGTACAATCTAATTGATGCCGCGTTTCTGGGCGGCGGAACAGAGTACGCGAGCGCCATAAACAAAAACAACGAATCCAATTGGAACTATGAGTTGACTTCGGGTCCCGATGATGACGGTTTCGGCTTGCGCTATGCCGGTTCCTTAACTTTTCATTTTTGATTTATTCCGGCATATCGGCGGCTACCAGGTTACTTACAAACTCGGCTATATATGGAGTGACCAGCCTATTACCGGTCTCATTAAAATGCAGGTCCAGATCCCAGACCATTTTTCGGTCGCTGTATTTCCTGCATATGGGAGTCAAATTCAGAAACGGTATTTCTTCAGTGGCGCTTAAAGCAATAAGATTGGATTCCAGCTGACTGGTCTCAGTCAACCAGCGCTCTTTCACGGTATAACCCAATTCACGCACGACATCCTGCTTTCGTCGATCAAATTGCAATTCAGATGGTATATACACTACGGCAAAGGGTATATTACGTTTCATTGCTCTACGCTTAAGTTCCAGTATATTGTATTCCAGCTGATCCCACAGATATTCATAGCTTGAAGGTATTTCCAGACAGATTTCCCAGTTATCCGGCCGTAGCAAACCGACAATGACCAGTAGCTCCGGCACTTTTCCCGCGGCCACTTCATTTAAAATCGCATCATGTTTCTGAAGCCAATTTCGGACACGCTCTTCAGGTACATCATATAAATAAGCCATGCTACGAAGCTTAAGAATTAAACGCTGTTTACGCTCTTCCAGTGGCAACCCGCTATCTTCCGACTCAAAGGTCGCGAAATGTTCTTTCGAACCCGGATCTTTATTTTCCACATGCTCCTGATCCCCGGTCGCCATACTATACCGCATATAACCGGAAACAATCGCATCAACCGTATTCGGTAATAACGAGTGCAGCACATTCAACCATGCTTTGCCTCTAATATAGCGAGCCCGCAATCGTTCGAAATTGCTGCGTCGATCTAAATCGGTTATATCGTTCGCGTAGATAAAGAGAACCAACGCATCAGGCTCGATGATCTCCGCGACCCGATCGAATCTCGCCGGATACCTTGCGGGGGATTGCAACACATAACCCAGATTTAATATATCGACATCTAATCCTTCCGCTCGAAGCGCGTATTCAGTCCTGCGGGTAAACCCTTCATCTTCTCTTACGGTGGCGCCGAATACGAACGAGTCGCCTATAAAGAATAGTTTCCGGGTTTGAGAGTCCGGATCGATCTCCGGGGAACGCAACTGAAATGAATTGATTTCAATTGGTATCGTATATTCGGTCGTATGTTGCACCGCATGCAAACCGGGCCTGGGATCCGGGAACTCCGCTTCCACCGGCTTCAGCAGCCCTACGAAATAGTCAAAAATCAGAAAAACGCCACAAATAAGAATGATAAAAACTGAATAAAAAATAATCTTCTTACGAGTATCGAGCATAAGCTATGGAGCTGACACGAATAATCATCCGTCAACGAGAAACTCTTTTATACAGGTCTAAACATCATCGGAATTCATTTTCAGATCCTGTAAAGACTGCGCCAATAAGTCAAAATAGCGCAAATCTCCGCTGAGACGCCACATCATTACGGCACCCTGATAATCTAATAATATACGGCGCGCGATCGTATCCGCCGCGTGCGCCTTTATTCTCGGCTTACAGTGCAATATGTACTCCCGCATGAGTGCCAACCATTCCGTGTGCAACTCAGCCAGAAGTTCTCCGAAATCATCATGTGCCTGGACGGCGGCGCTGGCAAAGGGACAACCATGAAAATCTCCCTTCCCGGCTTGCCGGCGGAGAAACGCTGCCCACGAACGCGCAAACCCGTTAAAATCGCGGTCATAACGCGAAATCCGACGACGCAGCTGAACCGCGAAATCATTCGCCTCCGCCCGTAGATAAGCCGCACCCAGTTGTTTCTTTCCGGGATAATAGCTGTAAAAGCTCTTCTTGGAAGCGCCGGCGCGTTTAATGATCTCATTGATTCCCGCCACCTGATAACCCTGCGCGTTAAACAGTTCGCGGGCGGCCGCCAGCAGGCGCGCGCCTGGATTTGATTCGGATCGGGCGCGAGCCAGATCTTCCAGCCAGTCTTCTTCTCCGCTCTTCACCAGATCGGTATATCGTTTTTAATGACGATTCGCCAACTAAAAAAAGTAGACAAATCGGTCTCCTCGCGCCACCCTGCCGGGAGACAAGTCAGTCTCCTCACATTCGAGAATCGGAGTATCAACATGGAAATGATCAGCTTAATGCGGGCGATTGTCCCGGGGGACCTTTTTGACTTTCCCGAAGAGGGCACATCCGTAGAGCGGGCCCAACATTTAATCGATCAGTGCTTTCCGGGCGCCACCAGAATGCGTCTGCGGGAACTCAGCAAAGATCAGGCTCAGGCCGAAATTCCCTTCGACATGCAGAATCGTGCGCTGCACGGACTGATGCACGGGGGTTGCTACTTCACGGTGGGCGATACGTTGACCGCCATCATGTGTATGTACCAGGTTCAAAAACCTACGGAACGTATGCTGACGGTAAACGCTTCCATACGCTACCTGCGTCCGGTGGATCGGGATACCGTACAGGCTCGCGCGCGCCTGGCCCATTCGCAGGATAACCGTTTCGATTTTGTCGTGGATTTTTTTAATGAAAACAATAAACGCGCGGCCCAGGCAAAGTTTACGTACGTAGTAGCGGAGCTCGGATAGAATTAAAAAGATATCCTACATAAATCGAAATTGCAAAATTTAAAACGCGAATGTCGGGTGACGATCCGCGGGCGGCAACCTGTGCTACCGCTCGCGGAATCGCCAATACGGGATAAGGTTACAATGTTCTCACAGGCCAAAGCCGCCTTCTTTTAAGATTTCAAATTCATGAGAGAATTTTTTTTGCCCCCGGGCAAACCATTCATCTAATGCTTGCCAATCTTCTTTTTCACACATTTCCATGAATTCCGCAAACGACATGCCCGAGCGAAGGGCCAGAATATTCATGCGAATGCCCTGATTATCTCCAGGATTCATTTTCAGTATCCGCCTGTATACATCGAGTGCGATTGTCCTCTCTTCTTTCATCCAGAGTATCTCCGCTTTTTGAGCCATCAGTCGCAGGATATGTCTGTTTTCCAACCACCCCCATTGCATGCGATGGGGCCAGGCCTCTCCCTCACCCGTGAATTTTTCCAGAAGAATACCATAAGCCCGATCCAGTAATTGATCCGCCGCTAAATCCTGTTCGTTGCCAAGATAAAACTCTGTTAGAGCGAGGTATGGATCAAAATAATGCGGATCTTTCAATATGAGTTTTTTTAATGCGCGCTCATAGTCCTGGTCCGACATGGTTCCTTGCTGCTCGATCAATTCATAAAAACCCGCCGAGACCGCGTCATGGGTCTCATCCACGAACTCCTCGCTTACTTTAGTCTGATTTTTCCCGGTTTTCTTACGAACCACACACGGCTCCTCTCCAAAATCTTCCGAAATCTTTAATCAATGGATAAATTTCGAACGCACTCGAAGTAGCGCCAGCAAAATCTGTCGCGCGTTTCAACTTAACCGGAGACCGACAAACTGAAGAACGTCCCGCTCCAATTTGCGAATGAAATGCTCATCGCCCGTCATGCTGTACAACGCGACCACTGCGTATATCTTTCCGCAGCCAGCGCACCCAGGCCTTCCAGAAAGACGCGAAGTTTGAATGCCGATTGATCAGGCGCGATAGAAACTCCAGAAAATCTCGCCCCTGCAATCTCAGATGCTCCCGCCCCGGGGCGGATTAATTTGTAGATTATAAGTATTTAAGATGAATATTCCTTGAAATTCTGGAAATCTAGAAACCGGTATGTATTCTGCCGGAGTACCTGATGCAACACAGATCAGTTTTTTTATTAATTCTTTTA
>JAGRMX010000082.1 GCA_020441025.1 Leptospiraceae bacterium | reverse complement strand
GATCGGTTACATCGAATCCCGTGGCCTGGAACTCCACCAGTTGACCGCGATGATCAAAAACAGGCTGATCGGTCCATTCCACCCAGCGCAACTTTCCATCGGAAGTTATCACTTCATGCGCCAGGGGTCGGGAAAGCCCATTGCTTACTTCCTGCAGGTGTTCCAATACGGTACTGTGTTCCGATTCGGGAACCAGCCGCAGAAAATTAGTGCCGACCAGTTTTTCGGGCGGTAAATCAAAATAGCGCGCATAGGCTCCGTTCACATACAGCAGAGTTCCGTCCGGTTTAAATCGACATACCATACCCGGTTGCTCTTCCGCCATCAACGCATAAGCGGTGCCGCGGATGTCCACGGTAGAACGCAACTCATCAACGCGACCGGCCTGCCTGGTCACGACCAGCACGACTGCCAGCGATCCCAGGATCAGGGCCAAATCGATCAGCAGCATGACCGGCCCGACGACCTGCTGGCTATAGCTCCAGCGAACATGAAGCATTATTCCCACCGAGAGCGGAATGCCAATCAGGATGACGGAGCTTTGAAAGCGCATTGCGTTGTAAACGGCCAGGATACAGACCAATGCGCCGCACACATGGATCAATGCCTCTACCAGAATCTGCGTCACTGATCTGGTATTTACACGTAGATGCAGGCTTCAATAAAAAAAGTAGTGAACTCAGGCGCTCCGTTTGAGATGGATTCAAGATCCCCGCGGTAGATTCAGATCAAGCGAGTGTCCCGATGCATTCCGTCGGCTCCAGTCGGCATGGCGGACATCACGAATTTTATGATGAGTCGGAACGCGCAAGGCACGTCGGGATATTACGTCTAAAAAGAGCATGCGCACCGAAGATACATCCCAGTTGGAACGTGTTATCCGCGAGCTGTATTGCCAAAAGCCGGTGCGCGTCTATGAAGCCGGTGTGGAATGCCCCGCCAGGGTCATTCAGTTCAGCGAAGGACATATTCACCTGGAGCATCATGGTCCACCTGATCCGCGCCGAAATCTGCTTCTGGATCATAATGAACATGTAATGTTACTTGAATGTCGGCTGATTGAACGAATTAATTCGGATCAGGAAAAAATTCGCCCCATACGATTGCATATACGCAAGAAAACTCGCCAACAGCCGCGCGTAAATCTATCCGACGAGCATGCCAACACCGGGCACATTCATGTACGCGATTTAATGCCCATATCCGCCGTTACCGCATCGTTTGCCATGGTAAATGATCGCCGCGATCGCATTCTGGAAGTATACACCAATGCTATCCAGGAACGTCTGCACGCGTCGGTAGTTCAGGAGAATAACGCCGGTGAGGGCACGGTCAACACCGGTATAGTTTTACGCAAGAGCGCGCGCCTCGATCACCGCATGCGGCCCATGCAGCAACATCATAAGGCTATCTATGCTCCCCAGCGCTTTGAGGAAGGCAGCTGGCAGCACGAGCACACGCATACCTTTATTCCATACGCGGATTATCGTTTGTTGCGCACATACGATGATATCAGCGGCGCTTTTTTATCGGAAATTTCCACACCGCTGTGGTTTAAGAATCGCATTATCATCGGCTATGTGCGCGCCATCGCCACGGTTAAGCTGGAATATGCCCAATATGAATTCCTGCGCACCATGACCCTCAGGCTGGCCAGCGATTTGCAGAAACACGATTGCATGCCCGAAAATCCGGCCACGTGCGTGGTGCTGGACGTCAGCAAGAGCGGTCTGGGAATTGTACACCCGGCGGCCCGCATAGTAAAGTCGTTCATGCCCGGTGAAAACACCCTGTTGGACTTATATCGCGACCGGGAGCATATGCATACGTTTACGGCTACCATTCGAAACGTACGCGCCGCAGCCGGTGGAGCGCACCGGGTGGGACTGGAGTTCAATCAGGTGAATGCCGACCAACATGAATTCCTCGAACAGATCATCGCCATTGCGCATCCAGAGGGCAATTCCGCCCGCCAGACCGGCACCGAACACACGCCTGCGTCCGAAACCGATTCTGATGCCCATACTGATCAGCCGAATGATTCAATCCCGAATGGGCAATGAAAGCAGACTCAACGGTTGCACCGGTACTCCGCGTATCCACAGCCCCTGATGCAAATGGGGACCGGTAACCAATCCCGTGGCTCCCGAAAGTCCGATTTTCTGACCGGCGCGCACCAGATCGCCTTCCTTGATCAGGAATCGACTTTGATGCATATACCCGGTGAAAACGCCATGACCGTGATCGATGATGGTATAATTGCCCTCAAAGTGCATACGCTGAGCGCACACCACGCGACCGTTGGCCATTGCGAATATGGGCGCTCCCGTAAAGCCGCGCAAATCAAGTCCGCGATGATACCGAACATGGGGCGGATTGACCACCTTCTGGCCGTCTTTATAATACCATCGAATCGTTCTGCGACGAACGAAGAAGGGCGAAGTTACCTTATGCATATCACGCGGATGCGCCAGATCCCCGCCCAGCATATTGGGACTGCGCAGGGAAAAAGCCTGTGCTTTTTTGCGCGTACTCTGATCGATGAGTTGCTGCACTTCCGGCTTCATGGGCTGGAAATTCTCCGCATGTCCCAGATAGACCGTACGCGTGGTCGTTATATATTGGGTTTCAGCCATTTCAATGGGATAGCTGAATTCCTCGGTAAGATTTTCATAGGTAATGCGCAATTGAATGGGATAGGTACCCGGACGTTTATCGGGCGGCAGAGCAAAGAAGGCCTTATAACCCCAGGCACGCCGATCAACGGGTACTTCCGCGTCCATGAAGTTGAGCTTGATGGAACCGGCCTGTAGAATATCCCGACGACTGTCCACTGTGGAACTATTCGTGCTATTGCTACGCAGAGCATTGGCCGGTGCGGCATTCCGGTTCTCAGCGCGCGGTAGAATCTCCAGATAGACCGCATGCCCCTGAGCGAAATGCTCGGCGTACACCAGCACCTGGAAAGTAGCGGCTTCAAATACCTTTTTCTGTGGAGCGGGCAAATGATAACTATACGGAACAAGCACCCGGGTATGGTCCGTCACCTGCTTCCATTCATGTCCGGTAGGTATCACGCGTCGGTAGCCGACCTTGATGGTCCGCCCCGACCGCAGTATGGCGCCCGGCTGCATATTATTCCAGCGCCTTAAATTGGTGACTGAGGTGCGATATCGGCGCGCTATATGGCTGAGGGTCTCACCGGAGCGCACCCGGTGATAGACCGGTCGCAGTTGGGAAGCCCCTGATGAACTTCCGCTGGAAGAACCGGAGGACACCTTCAACCGCTGTCCGGAACGCAGAATACCACCCGGATTCAGATTGTTGAGGCGCGCCAATTGACCCACACTGGTGCGGTATTTCTGGGCAATGCCCGATAACGTATCTCCGGGGCGCACCCGGTAGTAAACGGATTGTTCCGCGCTGAGCGGAGCCAGACTGAGGCCCAATAGCAGGACGATCGCAATCTGGAGCAATTTGATCGATTTATAATTCATAAACGGTCTCTATAATAATATTCGGCCGATTGCCGAATCCGCCACAGTACCTTCCCCTTCCGGCGGCTGTATGCAAGACGCGTTTCGAATGAACATTCTATGTTTATTTCTGTACCCTGAAATCAACGGGCGATTTTCTTCCGATTGATTCGAACCGACCAGACCAATTGGAACGATCTATGTGTACATCGCTTTTTGCCTGATTTGGAAGCGCTCACAGGGCAAGCAAAATTCGTTTTCTCCGGATTCTACCCGCGGTTAAATCGCTTTACAGGCCCGGAGAGATTCTTTAGACCTGTTCCAATTCACTCAGGAGCAAACAATGAAAAAATCCTTAATTGTTTTGGGAGCAATTCTACTTCTCGCACTATTTGCCGGCAATTGTAAAGAAGCGGTGGCGGTGTCCTGCACCGACAGCGTGAAAAAACTGGATAACCAGGAGAGTTCATTCGCGGTAAAATGTCCCGCAAATTGTACATCCGGTTCCGTCTGGGGCACAGACACGTACACTTCCGACTCAGCTATCTGTGTAGCGGCCGTACATGCGGGCGTGATCACTGCCGCGGAAGGCGGAGAAGTTACCGTTACTAAAGCGGCGGGCGAATCCTCCTATAACGGTAGCCAGCGCAACGGAGTGAGCACCAGCAACTGGGGCAGCTATGACAGCAGCTTCACAGTGAAATAAACCGACCAAAACTATAATTTAGAAGTGGATTCGAGTGAATGTACCCGGATCCCGGAAACCCGCCTGCTTCAGGCGGGTTTTTTGCGTTAGAAGCATAGTTATTTAACCGGGGCTTCAGCCGCGTTGCGCTGCTTTTCTTCCAGATAATCGTCATAGCGCATCATGCGATCGGCCATGCCGTCCGGTCCGATTTCAATAACCCGATTCGCGACGGTTTGCGTCAACTGGTGGTCATGGGAGGTGAACAACAGCGCGCCGGGAAAATCGATCATACCGTTGTTCAACGATGTAATACTTTCCAGGTCCAGGTGGTTCGTGGGCTCATCAAAGAGCAGCACATTCGCGCCGGAGAGCATCATCCGGGAGAGCATACAGCGTACTTTTTCCCCGCCCGAAAGCACATTGCACTCTTTCAGAGCTTCTTCACCGGAGAAAAGCATGCGTCCCAGGAATCCGCGAATGAAACCTTCTTCTTTCTCTTCCGAATATTGCCGCAACCAATCCACCAGATTTAATTTGCTCTGGAAATAGGCATCGTGCTCTTTCGGGAAGTAAGCGGTGGTGATGGTAACACCCCAGCGCACTTCTCCGCTATCGGGCTGCTCTTCGCCCATCAGGATTTTAAAGAGCATTGTAATGGCATTGCTGTTATCACCGATCACCGCCACTTTGTCGTCTGCTTTAAGATGAAATGATACGTCTTTGAACAGCAATTCACCGTCCACGGTCTTAGAGAGATTTTCCACGAACAATATGTCGTTGCCGGCCTCGCGTTCAGGCTTAAAATTTATATAGGGGTACTTGCGAGAAGAAGGCCGAATTTCCTCGGGTTTTATTTTATCCAGAAGTTTCTTACGTGATGTCGCCTGGCGGGCTTTAGACGCATTCGAACTGAATCGCTGGATGAATTCTTTCAACTCTTTGATTTTATCTTCTTTCTTTCTGTTGTCATCCTTGCGCTGCTTCAGGGCAAGCTCGCTGGATTGCTGCCAGAAATCGTAATTGCCGACATACATTTGCATTTTGCCAAAATCGATATCGACAATGTGCGTACACACGGTATTCAAAAAATGTCGGTCGTGAGATACCACTATGACCGTATTCTTAAAATCCAGCAGGAAGTCTTCCAGCCACATTACCGAACTTACATCCAGGTGGTTGGTGGGCTCATCCAGCAGCAGCACGTCCGGATTACCGAATAATGCCTGGGCCAGCAGTACGCGCACTTTCTCGGTATCGTTAAGATCTTTTACCAGTTTTGCGTGCAATTCCTGAGAGATACCCAGACCTTCCAGCATGGAAGCCGCTTCAGCCTCCGCTTCCCAACCGCCCATTTCGGAAAACTCTTCTTCCAGTTCGGAAGCACGGACCCCGTCTTCGTCGGAAAAATCACTCTTAGCATAAATGGCGTCGCGCTCTTCCATTATTTCATATAAGCGCTTGTAGCCCATGATTACCGTTTTCAAAACCGGGTATTCGTTATAGGCATAATGGTCCTGCTTTAACACGGCCAATCGCTGATCGGAAGGCAAAATTACCTCGCCCAGGTGATTGTCTTCCTCCCCTGAGAGTATTTTTAAGAAGGTCGATTTGCCCGCGCCGTTGGCGCCGATTATGCCGTAGCAATTCCCCGGAGTAAATTTGAGATTTACTTCTTCAAACAGAGCTCGTTGACCGTATCGTAATGTTATATTCTGTACGCTGATCACAGTGGTATTCTCCGTTATTTATAGTGCAATAGTGCGTTTCCTGAAACTGAATACCGGAAGGATAGCAACCTGACGCTGTTACAGACGCGGCAAAAAGGGAGTCTACAGAACCGAACCGGCAGGAACCAATTCAGGATTCGTCAATGATTTGAAACCGGGGATCATCGTCGAATCATTTTCAGCCTGCTCGGATCGCGCCTGGATTCGACCCGGTGGTCTGAAAACAATGGAGCCTTATTTTCAGCATTGACGATTCGCCACACCTTTACTTGATTAGCCGCAAAGTCGCCCGTCGGACGCATCGATAAGTCGGGGCGCGGTCCGTGCGGTGCGTCTATAACCGACCGAATTTGTGAACGAGTCTGGACTATGAATGTAAAAGAGATATCGCCTCAGGATGCAAAGCGCCTGCTGGAAACTGACAAGGCCGTTTTCGTGGATATTCGCGATCCGGGATCGTATGAAGCCAACCACGTCGACGGCGCCGTGCATCTAACCGACGCGAATGTGGAAGAATACCTGAGTAAGGCCGATCGGGAAAAAACGCATATAGTGTACTGCTATCACGGTTTTTCCAGCGTTGGAGGCGCCGCCTTCCTGATGGAACAGGGCTTTAAAGACGTATACAGCATGGTAGGCGGTTTTGCCGCCTGGCATTGATCATTTATTCGACACCGTCCACATGCAATGTATTGCAATATTCCGGATTGTAACGTACGGCGCCCTGTAATAAAGTTTTTTCCGAACGCATAGCGCCGACGAGTTAATCGCCCGTATCCCGTACATGATCGCTCAATCCGTGGGGGGTATAGATGAGAGTGCCGCTATCCGCCGATTGCTCACTGCCGGGTTCGTAGCTGGAAGGCTCCGAACCGCGCAACTCGCCCAGCTCTCCACGATCCAGAAACATGCCGCCGCACACCGGACAACGATCGATTTCCACGTTGCCGATGATTTCAATGTGCATGGTTTCGTCGCATACCGGACACTGCAAATGGGTGCGATGTCGCCGGGCGCTGGAACGTGGTAGCGGCCGCAATGCATCCTGCTCTGCGGTATTTTCCTCGGTCCTATCCGGATGCGCGTTCACCGGTTGATCCGATTTACTGCGATCCACCGGATGAGGTTGCTTTACATCTGAATCCGCTTTCGGACCTCTACGCGGATTTATTTTATTGCTGAGATATTCCCACATGTTGTTATTCCAAAATTACATGCGATAATTCGCACAAACCGCTTTTCCGCGACAGCTAAGCGGACACTACCTGCGCCAGCCAGTCAATGAGGATCTGATTCAACTCGGCCGGTTTTTCCTGCATGGTCCAGTGACCGCACTCTTCTATATGACCGCGCTTCAGGTCGGGTACATATTTTTCCATATCCTTACTCATAGAAGCGGGCAATACCGGATCACGCCCGACCGTAACCATCAACGCCGGAGCGGAAATTTGCCCATCGGTTTTGCGAGCCCATTGCCAGTTGGCCTCCATATTGCGATACCAGTTCAGAGGTCCTCGAAAACCGTTACGGCGATATTGTTCGGCATAATAAGCGACATCCGCTTCCGTCAGCAGATCGGATGGAGTGTATTCCGCATCGTCCGGTAAAAAGGCGCCCGCTTCCAGGGCCAGATGAGTGCGATAAATGGGATTGGACGGTCCCGTATCACGGGAAGAGCGAATGGCCAGTTGAAAAGTACGCTCAAAATCGCGTTCCAGTTCGGCCTCCGCCACGCCCGGTTCCTGAAAATAAACCTGATACGCATAGCGTCCCGGTCGCCGTTTCAACAACTCAAAGGGATTCGAACGCGGTGCGGGCGCATGGGGAGTATTTATACCGGCCACGGCCCGCACCCGATCGGGAAAATGAGCGGCCAGCGACCAGACAATCGCACCGCCCCAATCGTGTCCGATAAAGATGGCCTGTGCATAGCCCAACTCGTCCAGCAGCGCAATCAGATCGTTGCAAATAATTTCATGAGTATAAGCCTCTATTTCCGGAGGCGAGGACGATTCCCCATAGCCGCGCATATCGGGCACCAGCACGTGATACCCGGCCGCCGCGAGCGGTTCTATTTGATGACGCCACGAATACCAGAGCTCCGGAAAACCATGACACAGAACGACCGGCACACCGTCCGGACGACCCGCCGATGCCACATGCAAACGGATTCCATTCACATTGAAATAATTGTGCGTAACTTCCGGGAGCATATGCCGATTCTACCGGATGCGCCATGCGAAAGACAGCATTTTTTAGCGCTCAGAATTTGTTATGATATGGAAGGCCGACTTTCCAATCGGTTTGCAATCATTTCCGTTGACAGCCTGATGATCCGCCTGTGATTACCCGATCATGTTGAATCACATTGTTTTATTTCAATTAAAACCGGATGTAACCACACAGCAACGCGCGGACATCATAACGGCCCTGACGGATTTGCAGCGATATATTCCCGAAATCCTGGAAATTTCAAGCGGGGAAAATTTTGCCGATCGTAACGGAGGCTTCGATCTGGCTCTGTTTGTACGCTTAAAAGACCGCGACGCCCTGCAGACTTACCGCGATCACCCCGAACACCGCCGGGTAGTAAGTGAATTCATTCAACCGGCGGCGGACCAGATTATCGCCGCTGATTATGAATATTGAAAGCGGCACTCATTTTGTTTTGATTTAAAGCGCCCACTCAATCAGAATGCGAATCCCGGAGCGGCACCGATTTTAATCGACACCCACTCCCAGTCTTGCCAGTTCCCGCTCCAGGTCGGTTTCCCCGGTTTGATAATGCACGGTGTGCAGCCCTACGGCCCGGGCACCGTGCACATTCTCCAGCAGGTCATCTATGAATACGCATTGGGATGGTTGAAGAGCCGTTCGGTTCAGCGCTGCCTGAAAAAAATCCGCCCCGGGTTTGCGCAGCCCCAATTCATACGAGTACAGCGGATGATGTACACGAGCGCTCAAATCAAAATGTTTTTGCAAATAAGCAATGTGAGCGGCATTCGTGTTGGACAGTATGGCTGTAATGTAGCGGGTCTTGAGTCGCGCCAGAAGATCCAGATTGGTATCCATGGGAGTGAATATCTCATTCCAGATAGATTCCAATTCATCCAGTGTGCCGGAAAATCGACTACATTCAAGCAATTCACGCATGAATTCCGCGGTACTCAGCCGACCGCATTCATATTGATGGTAAATTTCGTTCTGAATGATTTCGGTGCGCACCGCTTTCGGATCGACTGTGCCGGCGGCTCGCAGCCGTTCGAGCGCAATGTTCCAATCGAAGTACATGAGCACATTGCCCAGATCAAAAAAAACGGCCCGTATGGAATCAGCGGAAGGCATGCAAAATCGATTTCAGAAAAATAAGTGTGCGGTACGCGGACATCCAGCGCAATCGCCGACGCAAACGATAGCGTCAACGCATCCACCAGCATCACGGTGATCGGAATAGCGCGTCGAATTAAATCAAATGTATTCTTCTTTTTCTTTCTTGATGAGAATTGTGCCTTCTTCATCGAGACGCCGGGCGATATTCAACACAAAGGTGCGCGCATCGTTGATTTCGCGAACTGTTAACGGCCCACGATGATCCATTTCTTCCAGAATATCGGCGGCCCGATTCTGCGACATGGAATTAAAGAAATGTCTACGCACATCTTCCTGCGCGCCTCGTAATGCCGTGGCCAGCAGACTATCATCGTCTACCCGGGCAATCAACAATCGCATTTCCTTACTGTCCAGTCCGGTGAGTTCTTCAAAAGTGTACAGGCGTTCCTTAACATCCTCGAAAATATCCGGCTCCGAGCTGCCCAGCATTCCCAGTATATCATCTTCTTCCTGTCGATCCATATAATTCAGGATGTTGGCCAGAGTCTCGGCGCCGCCCACTTCCGAGTAGATTTCCGCCGCACGTTTTTCAAACTTCTCACGCAATACGCGCGCTACACGTTGCACCGCTTCCGGATGTATGCGCGCCGTGCGGGCTATGCGCAACGCAACCTCGGCACGAAACTCTTCGGGTAAATGACGCATAACCTGAGCGGCTATACGCGGTTTCAAAAAAGATAGTGCGACGGCGGCAATCTGGGTATGTTCCTGATGCAGGGCGGATGCAAGCACATGCGCGTCCAGTTTTTCCAGAAACGCAAAGTCGCGGTACAGATCCTGTCGACTCAAACGCCCGAGAATGTCATGCGCAGCCTGCTGTCCCAGACCGGCCTCCAGAAATCGACGCGCCTCGTCGATGCCGCCCCGAACGGGAGCCTCAAAATCTCGAGCCTGTTCTTCGAACTCGGCCAGGATTTCTTTTTTCTCCTGAGCGGTAATGTGATCGATGCGTGACATTTCGGTCATTACGCGCTCAATCTCCGCCGGTTCCATCTGCTGTAGTATGTGCGCGGCCTGCTCCGGACCCAATGCCAGCAACAATCGTGCGGCGCGGTTTACGCCCTTGCGCTGATCTTCGGGGGTCGCACTGACCGAGGAGCGCAGGGATTGCAGCAAGCCCTCGTCGGCCACGGTCAAATCGAGTTTCTGCCCGATGGAGTTCCCCGATTTGGGCTTACCGGAACGATTGGTTTGGCCGCCGCTCTTGGCATTCAGGCGCTT
>JAGRMX010000081.1 GCA_020441025.1 Leptospiraceae bacterium | reverse complement strand
TTTTATCGCGCTTCTCAGTGGTCAGGCTGGGCGCCCTTGAATGTGCAGCGCAGCGTACCGCCCCGTTTGAATCGCATTACTACCAGCGGTGAAGGCATCGATCCGCCCAATATAATCATTGTCGGCACTCCGTTTTTTCGACAGACTCGCGTGCGCGTTTCCAAGAACGGCGCCGAGTTACCGGTCAGCGAAATCCGATTGGATAACAATAAGAACCTGGTCGTGACCATGGCCCTGGGCAGTCGCCTGCAACCGGGAGCGTATGAAGTGGAAGTGATCAATCCGGGTAACAAATCGGCCCGCAGCGAGCTGCGCATTCTTTCGGAAGACGAACAGGAACAGATTGCGGTAAATCAAGAAACTACGGCTCAGCCCGAAGATCCGCTGCCCGAACCCGGCGCCTGGTTTGGCGGCTTTTACTGGACGTCCCTGGTTCCGGGCCTGCCCGAATACCGGGATGGGAACTACGTCACCGGGACAGCCTGGCTGGGAACCTTTCTGGCAATGATCGCTTTCAGCAGCAGCCAGGCCCAGGCGGCCAACTCGACCGTCACATCACAGGAAAACGATTTCTTTTATCAGGTATTGAATGATCCCGTATACGCGCTGGCTTACAGTCAGACTACCAATGTGGACACGAATGAATTTATTCAATTGTATGTGCTATCACAGTTAAATCGTAGTTCACTGGAACCTTCGTACAGTCTGGCGGCCGGCAACTATTATATAGCCGGTGGAGCGGCCATATTGATCTGGTTGTCGCATATTTTTCTGTACTATGACGGCGGTTCCCTGCTGGACGGTTCGGAGTCCGTATTCGATTCCAATCCGCGGGCCAGCATACAGTCGGTATATTTTCAGAATCCGTTGAATTCCAATGATAAAATCAACGGTATGCAATTGACCATACAGTTTTAGTGACGAACTGCTCGGCGATTTAACGCAACGATCTTAAAATTTAATCTGGAAATCGCCTGCCCCGGTGTTTCGTAATTGCGATTCGTTAAGGCGATTCGGATGACGGTCCGCGTATGATTTCATACAGATCCATGGACGCTTCGTTGAAATTGGTGATGGCCAGCCAGCGTCCATCGGGACTCACATCCAGACCGGTGGGGTATTTCCCGGTGTGAATTCGTTCGGTTACCTTCCACTCACGAGTATCGATTACGGCCAGCTCATCGCGCCCGCGCAGACTGGCATACAGATAGCGTCCGCCTCTATCCAGCACGATTGTATTGGGTTGTCCGCCGGTAATCAGCTCGCGTTGTATACCGCCGTCGCTCAGACGATACTCATAAATACGGTCCGAGTTCAGATTACTGACATAGGCGATACCGGGTTGATCGGAAGCTACGATATGTCGCGGCGATCCGCCGGTAACATTTCGTGAGATTACCTCTGTACTGCCGTCCGCGTTTACGCGCAGTCGAACCATCTGTCCTTCGCCGTCGGGCACACCGTAGCACATGACATGCAGGGTATTGTTATCGGAAAACAGCATGCCCCGCGGATGTTCGCAGAATTTGGGCACGCTGCGAATCAATCGAGCGGAAGGATAATCGATAATGCTGAGTCCCCATAACCAATGACTGACAATCAACAGCTTTTCATCGGGGCTCAAAATCATAATCTTGGGCATAAAGCGATAGCGCGTGCCGGGATAATTCTGGAAGGTTTCTTCTTTTACCGGAACGCGTTGCGTAACCTGACGCGTGGATAACTTAAAGTAAACGATCTCATCTCGAAACATATCCGAATACAGCAGCGTATCCGGCGCCGTCAGTAAACACTCCACTCCCGTACGTGCCGGTTCCCGATGCAGTAATTGAAAATCGGTTAAACTAAATATCTGAAGCGAGCCGGGTTCGAACGCGTCCATGCCGACGGATTTACTGCCCCCCAGATTGGTGACGTACATTTCGGGACGATCGGGATGAAAGCAGACCTGCTTGGGCTGCTCCTCGGTTTGAATGCGTTTCACCAGCCGCAACTGTCGCACTTCCGCCGAAAGAGGGGTCGCGTTTTGATGACTTATGCTTACACATCCGACCATTAATGCCATCAGCCATAATCCCGGTTGGAGAAACACTTTGCGGTAAATCGGTTGGTATAAACGTTTATACTGAGATGGGTTCATACGATTGCTGGTTCCGTATTCATTCTATCGTTTGCTCTGAATTCATTCTATCGTTTGAGTTTTTTCGATATTTCGCTCAACAACTACGGCAATGTGATCGCTATCGGAATTAAGGCGCTTCCGGCGAATTGGCTGCCGGAATTTCCGACTGCGGAGGACCGCTGCGGACAATCGAAAAACCGTTTTCGGTGTCGATCTCTCCGTGCGCCAGAATATCCCGCGAACGCAGTCCCGGTGCGGAATCGCGCAGCCAGGCCTGATACAGCCGGGCCGGCATCACGTTGTAATGAAATCCACGCTCGGTGGAATGCTCCGAGCCGGGCGCCCAGGGAAATCTATGTTGCTGTACCGAGATGGTTCGCACCAACATGGAAGCGTCGTCTACCGGCATGTTCAACCAGTTGGTTCGGAATTGGCCATCCAGGTCGAAGTATTCCTCCGCGTTGGAGAAATAGATCACTCGCACCGGCACCTGCATTTTACGGGCCGCATCGGCGATGGAAAGTACGGTAATGGGTCCGCGCAGATCGCCTTTCACCGCCTGAATGCGATTCTCAAGCGCCAGTTTACGAATATGATTGTAATCGTCTTTATTCTTAAGCCACAATTCATAATTGTATTTTTGCATCACCACATCGTCGGTGCGAAAGCGTTTCTGCTGAAACGGCAGGCTGACCGACCAGGCTTTTTTTATAAATTCCAGATCCGGATCGTCCGCGTATTCCTGATCAATAATACGCAGGGCATCCTCCTCGGCCGGTCGATCCCAGAGGCGGCGAAACTCTTCCGGCTGCTCCGCATGGCGCACGAATGCAATGTTGATTTTATTGGCCGCGACCACCACTTCGGTAAAATCCATCAACCAGATCCAATCACTGCGAGCCCTGCCCGCCAGACTGAAGTTCTGCCCGGAACCGACGCCGATGTAACCGCCGCCCAGATTACGCACATGCGGAAAAAACAAATCGAGGCGATCCTCATTGGTAACGGTGGTATCCCCGGTAAACCAGATCGTTTCTTGAAGCTGTTCCTGTTTCGTGGAATGAAAAATACTCAGCCGTTCTTCCGCCGACGGTTCGGTAGAGCACGCGCTTATCAGAATGGACAGGCATAGCGACGATATGAGAACCAGAGCGCGGTGCGGACGCTTATCTTTCGCGGCCTTCGCTCCGTGAACAAGCATAATGATCATATGGTCATGGCAGCCCGTCGGCCTTAACGCGTAAATAGCCTTTTAACTCGGCAATGGCCCGGCGTACATCATCGGCCGAACTGCGCAATTGACGCTCGTCGCAATGGGCGGCATGGGCCAGCTCACGGGCTGTCCGGATGTGTTCGGTCAGGGAATGCATCCCGAAACCTTCCAGAGTGGGTTTCATGTTATGGACCATGGCCCGTAGCTTTTCGGTGTTGCGTTCCAGCAGGTGCATACGGAAATCACGGTCAAAATCCGTGAGCGTGGTCTGCATGGATTCAATGAACTCTTTCAGGAAAGCGACATCGCCGTCGGCGAGTTCGGTTATAGCGGAATAATTTAACGGTTCATCAGGTTGCATGCATCGTCTGTATTCACCGGTTCGGCCGGGACTCCAGATTGGATTGAATCACCAGCGCCAGTTCCTCGGGATTAAATGGTTTGGTTATATAATCGTTCATACCCGCGGCCCGGACCTGTTCCCGGGCATCCACCAGAGCCGTGGCCGTAAGCGCGATGATGGGCACATTATTATTTCTATCCTGCCGTCGGATACGACGGGCACACTCGTATCCGTCGATGCCGGGCATTTGCAGGTCCATGAGAATCAAATCAAAGTCGTCTTTTGCGGTCAATTCCAGGGCTTGCTCTCCATCGCGGGCCACTTCCACCCGGGCGTCCCACTTTTTCAGGAAACGACCGGTGACAATTACGTTCAACTCATTGTCTTCTACCAGCAGAACACGTTTCCCGTTCAGACGCATGTTACGCACATTCTCAGCGCCGTTGCCGTTACGCTTTTTAGATGTGCCGTCCGATTTAAAATCAATATCAAAAGAAAAGCGCGACCCGTTACCGGGGTTGCTTTCCACTTTAATTTCCGAATCCATGAGGTGCAACAATCGACGGGTGATGGCCAGCCCCAGTCCGGTACCTCCGTAGCGCCGCCGGTTATCGGTCTGCACCTGGGTAAAGCGATCGAAAATCTTTTCCTGCATATCTTCGGGAATACCAATACCCGTGTCGGTGATGGCAAATCGGATGCGAGCGCCGTGCTCATCCTTATTTATACAACGCACATCGACCTTTACTCCGCCGGCATCGGTAAACTTGACTGCGTTGTTAATCACGTTGGTAAGGATTTGATTGAGTCGAATGGCGTCCCCGGATACGATCTGCGGAACTTCCGGATCGATATTGGTTTCGAACTTGAGCCGCTTTTCATTCAAAGCAAATTGCATGGACTGATGGATACGCTGAAAAAACTCGCGTAAATTTATTTCAGAATACTCGAGTGTAATTTGCCGGCTTTCGATTTTTTCAAAGTCCAGCAAATCGCGGATCAACATGTGCATCTTATCCGCCGAAGACAGAATGGCATCGATCATTTCCTTCTGTTCTTCATTGGGCTCGGCGTCTTCCAGTAAATGCGCGAAGCCGCTGATGGAGTTCATGGGCGTACGCAGCTCATGACTCATGTTGGCCAGAAACTCGGTCTTGGCCTGATTGGCCGCTTCCGCCGCGTCCCGGGCGCGCATCATGGCCGCCTCCGCTTCTTTACGCGGCGTAATATCCAGATTCGCCATTACGATCGAATCCTGTTCGTCGATTTTCACGGCGCGTAACAATAGCCAACGCCGCTTTTCACCTTCGAAATCCACCGGATATTCCAACTCCAGCTGATTGCTTCGACTCGTGAATAACTGCCGCAGATGAACCAGATGATTGTACATTACGCCGTCCCGCACCGGGTCGAGCGCCAGTTCGCACAATTCAAAAAAGTTTTCCCCGACCAGACCGCGGATCAAAGCACCGGAATGTTCATCCACTTCCTGCACCCAATATCGATTTGCGTGCAGAATGTGCCCGGCACTATCGATGACCGCTACCATAGCCGGAAAGGAATCCAGCACGGCCTGAATAAAAGTGGAAAAAGCCTGCGCCTCGCGTTCCTGCTGCTTGCGGGCGGTGATATCTCGCTCGGTGATGGAAATATGGTCGCCGCCCATCGGAACAATTTGCTGCCAGCGCCAGGCCCGGGCATGGTCATCGCCGCCCAGGGCATACTCCCTGTGCATGGGTTCGCCTTTTTCCAGCACGTCACAGTATACCTGGAATACACCTTCCTCGCGACTCTCGGGAAACAGTTCAATATACGACCGATTCAATAAATGAATACGCGATTGTCCCAGCATTTCCACCGCGCGCTGGTTGGCTTCCACCACCTTAAAATCGATGATGTTCCGGTTCACGTCCCGCAGGGCGCTCAAGACCATCAGCATGTCCAGACTGCTTTCCACAGCGGCTCGAAAGAGTTCCTGACTCTCCATCATGCGTTGTTGCGCCTGTTTGATCACCGATATATCGGTAAATGTGAGCACGACGCCTTCAACTTCACCCGAATGCAAACGATACGGTAGAATGCGCATCAACTGCCAGGTACCGTCCCGATCCTGTACTTCCCGTTCGATGCTCTTATGCGAATCCAGTACATCTTTAACTTCGAACAAAAGTTCCCGCGGCTGCGCCAGATTGGAAGCGATGTGTTCCAGCGGTCGACCGACATCCTGGGGCAGCAAATGAAACGAGCGCGCAATACCGGGAGTAAATTTACGAATGCACAATCGTTGATCAAGGAACACGGTTCCGATCTCCGTACTGTCCAGCAGGTTATCCAGGTCCGTATTCAACTCGCGCAGATCTTTGTTCTTGCGGCTGTACTCGGCATTGACCGTATATAACTCTTCGTTTACCGAGTGCAGTTCTTCGTTGGTGCTCTGCAATTCTTCATTGGATGCCAGCAACTCTTCGTTGGTGGCCTGAAGTTCTTCATTACTGGTCTGTAATTCCTCTACGGTAGCCTGCAAACTTTCCCGGGTAGTATTGAGTTCGGTTTCCAGCTCCTGAATGTGACTCAGAAGCGCCGCTCTTTCTTGAACATCTTCTTCACTGACCGGCTGGGTTTCGTCGATCGGTTCGATTCGATCGGTCTGGACCTCGTGAATTAAGACCAGATAGTGCGAATTGCTTTTATTATGCGGATCTTCCAGCAATTCGGTGGAGAGACGCACCAGCAGAGATTCCTCATTCAGTTGCATGCGCACGCCGTATGAATTGACCTGCGGAGCTTCCGTGTTCACCCGCTGCAATGTGCTGGTTAACGCCATACGAAGCTCGTCATGAATAATAAACGGCAAATCCAATCGCATGCGTCCGCTGATCGGTTTCAAATAACGGGCCGCGTTGCCGAATACGTGAATTAGCTGGTATTCATGATCGATCAGAAATCCCGGCGGCATGAAGCGTTCCAGGATGTAATCGTAATCTTTTGCCAGACGACGATCCATTCCGGGCAATACGGCGGCGTTGCCGCTGCTCCGATTCTGATCCTCCTGACCGCGCATTAATTTTAAGTCCATGGAAATGCGTACATCACGTAACTTACGATAAATCTTCCAGCGGGTGTCGATTGTGCCGAATTCATTGCCGATTTTACCCAAACCCTCGCTGGAACCCAGAAACAGTACGCCGCCCACTTTTAGCGCATAATGAAAGAGCGAGATAACGCGTTCCTGCGCAATCGGTCGAATATAAATCAAAAGATTGCGACAGGTAATCAAATCTATCCGGGTAAACGGCGGATCGGACATGAGATTATGCGGAGCGAATACGATCCGGGAGCGCACATCCGGTGAGATGCGATACATTTCGATGGCACTATCATACCTGAAAAACTTCTCCAGACGTTCGCGGCTCACATTCGCCAATCGCTCTTCCGAATAAACGCCGCCGGCGGCCGTCTCCAACGATTCACGATGCACGTCGGTGGCAAAAATAGTAATGCGTCCGGTAAAACCGACTCGGTCCGCGGCTTCCAGCAGGATGATCGCCAACGAATACGCTTCCTCGCCGGTGGCGCACCCGGCCACCCACACCCGATATTCATCCTGAAAAGTAAGATCCTTTAATTGCCCGGGTAATAGCTCCTCCATGCGCGCAAAGGCGTCCGGATCTCGAAAGAATTCCGTTACACCAATCAGCAGGTCGTGATACAGAGTATCCAGTTCATCGCGATGCGCCTCCAGATATTGAACATATTCTTCCGGGTCTTTTAACTGTAGCGCGGTCAGACGCCGGGCAATACGACGACTGACGGTGGTGCGTTTGTACTGACTGAAATCGATTCCGTAGTGCTTACGCAAGAGACTGAATACCTGGAAGTATTCGCCCTCCGCCGGGTCCAGTCCGCTGGCGCCCTCCGGCAAGCGCATGGCCATGGGGTTTTCGGCATACAGGATGAGTGTTTCGGGCATTTCCACCGGCGTCAGAATGAAATCGGCCACTCCGGTGGCGATGGCGCTGCGGGGCATGCTATCAAAACGAGCGGTAGACGCGGATTGGACGATGACCAATCCATTGGCTTCATGGATGGCGCGGACCCCTTCCTGCCCATCCGAGCCCGAGCCGGAGAGAATCACACCCACCGCCCGACGCCCGAACTCACGCGCCAGTGATTGCAAGAAAATGTCAATGGGCATATCCAGCCGGTGCGTATCCCGGTCGGCCAGTTCCAGCCGACCATCGGAAACTCGCATTTGTTTGCCCGGCGGAATCAAATACACCGCGTCCGGTTCCAGTGCCATACCGTGTTCCACCCGATGGATGCGCATACTGGTGCGACGCCCCAGTAACTCATCCATAAGGCTGTCAAAGTCCGGCGAAAGGTGTTGAATGACGACGAAGGCCATACCGCTGCCGAGCGGCATGTTCTCAAAAAATTGCTCCAGGGCTTCGAGGCCGCCGGCGGACGCGCCCAGGCCCACCACGAACATATTACCGGAGCCCGTCGGTCGTGTGTGATCTTCGGGAACGGGCGTATCTGCGGATGCGTCCATAATCATTTGAATCGATGTCGCTTAAAATTCCGATGGGAAGCGTTGTGTACCGACCGACCGTCGGTAGTCAGTTTCAACGGTCATTCTTCCCGAACGCTTTCCAGAGCAATAGCAATCTTTTGCTGTAAATCCACAGGATCGAACGGCTTACAAACATAGTCCACCATTCCGCATTCCAGGGCCCGTTGACGGGTATCCACCAGCACATTGGCGGTCAGAGCGATTACCGGAATCGAACGATACGCTTCGTTTTCCTTAATTCGCCGGGTGGTCTCGTAGCCGTCAATTCCGGGCATGCGCAGGTCCATCAGAATCAAATCAAATTTATCGGTGGCCACTACCTGCAATGCTTCCTCGCCGTTGCGTGCCACCACGCAGTGCAATCCCCAGTTCTGGATATACCGACGCGCCACCATTATGTTGATTTCATTGTCCTCGACCAGCAGAATGCGCGCGCCCTGGTAATTCTGGATGGGCGGCGCCTGCCGGTCGGGCTTTCCGGGATCGGGTCGTTGGGTCGATTTCTGTAAATCCAGTTGAAAATAAAATCGCGATCCCTTGCCGGGACTGCTGTCCACTTTCAGTTCACTGCCGTACAGCTCCAGTAATCGGCGCGTAATGGTAAGACCGAGCCCCGAGCCGCCGCGTTCATGATCGCCGCCCCGATTCAACTGGGTGAAGCGCTCGAAAATCAATTCAACATCATGGGGATTGATGCCGATGCCGGTATCGCTGATGGCAATTTCCAACAGGACCCGATCGATGGTTTCACGCACCACGCGAGCTTCAATTCGAACGTCACCCTCATCGGTAAACTTTATGGCATTGCCGATTAAATTGGTAAGTACCTGCGTAATGCGTACGGGATCGCCGCGGACCGCCGGTATTTCCGGCGACACTTCCAGCAACAGCTTTATGCCCTTATCTTCCGCTTCAAACTCGAAGCCCCGATGTAAATCCTCCAGCATACCCGTAAGATTGATATGCAATTCCACCAGATCAATGCGATTGGCTTCGATCTTTTCATAATCCAGAATGTCGTTGATCAAAGCCAGCAAATTGGTAGTGGAAAATTGCAACGTGCGCAGCATCTGTTCCTGGTCCTCGGTGGGTTGGCTTTCCAACAACAGATGCGTAAAACCCACGATGGAGTTCAAAGGCGTACGAATTTCATGACTCATAGTAGCCAGGAATTGATCTTTAGCCTGCATGGCGGTTTCCAGATTCTGGCGGGTTTCCATCAGATGCGATTGAGCCTGCTTGCGTTCGGTTACATCAAATCGAATGGATAAATACTGATACGGCGCCCCCACATCGTCCAGAAAAGGTACGATGGTCGTTTGTATCCAGTAGTACTCTCCATTGCGTGCGCGATTGCGAATTTCGCCATGCCAGACATGACCCGCCGTGATGGTGCTCCATAAATCCATCCAGAATTCCCCGGGATGAAAACCCGAATTGACAATGCGATGATTCTGACCCTGCAATTCTTCCATGCTGTAGCCGGTCCGATCGCAAAACTTCGCGTTGGCATAAATGATATTACCCTGGGCGTCGGCAATGGTCACCATGGCGGATTCATCCAGGGCGGCCTTATGCATTTCCAACTGAGCGTACGCTTTATGCAATTCCGCTTCCGATTGGCGGCGCTCGGTTATATCTATGAAACTTAAAACCACGCCGCCCACCACCCGATCGGAATTACGAAAGGGCGTATAGCGCATGATGAAAGACCGCTCACCGTTCTGCGTGGTAACCTCCCGGTTCAGGCCGCTTCCGGTCTGCACAACCCGGCGCATATCGGACATCAGATTATCGTCGTTCAATTTATGCGTAAAATGATCGATGGGCCGACCGAGGTCGTTAAAATCCACGTTGAAGATTTCTTTAACCGGCGGCGTAAACTTGCGAATGTTACAATCCAGATCCAGGAACATAGTGGCGATCTCCGTACTGTCCAGGAGATTCGTCATGTCGTCGTTCATCTCCTGCAGTTCCAGCGATTTGGCCTGCAATTCCGAGTTCACCGAATACAGTTCTTCATTGACCGACTGCAGTTCTTCGTTTGTACTCTGCAATTCTTCGTTGGATGCGAGCAACTCTTCGTTAGACGCCTGTAGCTCCTCATTACTGGTTTCCAGTTCTTCAACGGTGGCCTGTAATTCCTGACGCGTACCCGTCAGCTCGGTTTCGAGATTGTCTATGCGTTTGCGGGCTTCATCGGCGATCATGTAATCGTCGATGATCACGTTGGTGGGAGGCGATTCGGATTTTTGTTCCAGCGCGAATTCGACCAGAATCAGCCGACGATGATCGCGA
>JAGRMX010000080.1 GCA_020441025.1 Leptospiraceae bacterium | reverse complement strand
CCGGGAGTTGTATTTTGTAATGCATCATACCATCCACCACAACGCCATGATCGCAACGCGTATGCGCGCCCGGGGATTGGCGATTCCGATGGGATTCGGACTGGCCCCCGCCACCCTGAACTTCGTAGCTTCCAATCAGGCCAACTGAATATGCGCTCCCTGCGGGTACGATGGCTCCGTCATCCATTTCTGTTTGCGTATGTGATCGTACTGCTGGCCTCGCATGCCTGGATTTACTGGCGGCATTCACCGGATGCGTATGGTCAACCCCACCTGAATTCGCCCGCGGCTCGCGCGGCAATCGATCCGGAAAGCGATCGGACTGCCGGCTTTGTAGCGGTTCCCCGTTATCAACCGGACGGTCCCATCAATCCGGCCCCGCCGGTCATCATCCACTATGAAGACTGGCATCGCTCACAGGCCGATAAAAAAGAAGTACTGATTTTGCTGCATGGCAGTCCCGGTCGCGTGGGCAGTTTTCGATCGTTGGTCCCGGAATTAAACAAGGACTTGTATGCCATCGCACCCGACCTGCCCGGCTTTGGGCGTTCCACCCGGGCGATTCCCGACTATGGCATTCGTGCCCAGGCCCGCTATGTGCTGGCGTTCATGGATGCCCTGGGTATTCCAAAAGCGCATTTCTGGGCCTACAGCATGTCCAGCGGGATCGTCCTGGAAATGTCCCGCATGGCGCCGGACCGGATTCAAAGCGCGATTTTCTACGGGGGCATTGGCATTCAGTCCGGAGAAGGCAGTGGTGACTACACCATTGAACATTTGAAATATCGCGCCGGATATGTATGCTTTTACCTGCTACCCGAACTGATTCCCCATTTCGGTTTGATACCGGACCGCTCGTATCGCCATAGCTTTATTCGCAATTTTATGGATACGGACCAGCGCCCGCTGCGAACCGCCCTTGAAAACTTTCCCGCACCGTTGCTCATCTTACACGGGGTGCGCGATCCGTTGGTACTGCCCTGGGTGGCGGAGGAACATCATCGTCTGGCGCCCCATAGCCAGTTGGTCATGCTGCCCGGTTCTCACTTTCTGATTTTTCATACCGATGGAGTTCACGTACTGGCCGCCGAAACCAATCGCTTTCTGCGTGAACTCCAACAATCGCAATCCATTAAGGAGTTCACGCATTATGAGGCCCGTCCGGATGCGGAAATCGAATTGCCCCTCGATCTATCGATTGAACCCGGCAGCGCTATTTCGGCCTGGACCCGACTGCTGGGCATCATCAGCGGCACATTCGTATCGGAAGACCTGACCTGCATTTCCGTGGGTCTGTTGATCCGGGCCCGCCAGCTCGATTTCTTTACCGGCCTGCTGGGTTGTTACGTGGGTATCTTTCTGGGCGACGTGGGTCTTTACTTTCTGGGAGTAATGGTTCGCCTGGGTTTATTGCGCTGGCGGAAAGCCGCCGCCCTGCTGCAACATGACCGACTGCAAGGCCTGGCCGATCGTTTTGATCGCGAAGGCTGGAAGTTGATCATCATGAGTCGCTTTCTACCGGGAACGCGCTTTCCGGTATATACGGGCGCCGGCCTGATCGGCGGCCACGCCACTCGTCTGATTTTATTTGCATTGATCGCGGGTCTTTTGTGGACTCCCCTGCTGGTGTTGCTGACAGCCTTTTACGGCGCCGGAATCCTGGAACTGGCCAACCAGGTGTTCGGCGTGGGCTGGTTGGCGCTGGCCTGTACATTGATCGTCCTTTATTTGATGGTGCGCGCGGCTCTCATGCTGTTGAGCACGGAAGGTCGCTATCGATTATGGGCGCGCCTCGAACGCCTGCGCAGACCGGAGTTCTGGCCGCCGCTGTTATTCTACGCACCACTCATTCCGGTGGTGGCTTATTTGATCGTTCGCTATCGCGGATTCGAAAGCGTGGCCGCCGTCAATCCCGGTATTGAAGATGGGGGTTTTATTGGCGAAAGCAAGGCCGCCATCTTAAAGCGACTGCCGGCGGAGGTGGTTCCCGATTTTGTTTTGATACCCGTCGGCACCGTTTTGGAACGCATGCAGGCAATTGACACGCACATACGAAAGCGCGGCTGGACATTTCCTTTGATAGTCAAACCGGATGCGGCCCAGCGCGGCGTTGGCCTGCGATTGGTGCGCAATCGACAGGAGATAGTGGCTTATCTGCCGGATCACCCTCTGCCCCTGGTTCTACAGGTTTATCATCCCGGTCCGTATGAAGCGGGTGTATTTTATGTACGCCATCCGAACGAGGTCCGGGGCCGCATTTTTTCCATCACCGACAAAGTATTTCCCATTTTGATTGGAGATGGAAAGCATACATTAAGAGAACTGATTTTCCGACACAAACGCTTTCGCCTGCAGGCTGATATCTTCTGCGCCCGGCACGCGGAACGGCTGGATACAATTCCGGCCGCCGGCGAAGCGATCCGTCTGACGGTGGCGGGCAATCACTTTCAGGGTACCTTATTCCGGGATGGGGCGCATTTGATAACACCGGAATTGACCGATTCTGTGGATGCAATTGCGCGTGCATTTCCCGGCTTTTACTTCGGACGCTTCGATGTACGTTACTCGGATGTGGACGCTTTTAAGGCCGGACGGGATCTGGCCATTATTGAATTAAACGGCGGTACTTCCGAATCGACGAATATTTATGATCCCGAAAAATCCATTCGATTTCTGTACGCGACTCTGTTTCGCCAGTGGAACCTGCTGTTTCAAATCGGCTATGCCAATCGACGAAGGGGACAGCCGGTGAAAACGGTATGGCGCTTATTAATGGAAATTGTATACTATCTGCGCAGGCGCACGCGATCCGTTGTGGCGGACTGAAGCCAAAAACAAAAATAACGCGACCGGACTAAAGCATGAAACCTTTCATTAAAATATTCGAGGCCGTTTTTGGCAGTCTGAAACAGGATTCGCTGGAACACCGGCTATTCAACACCCTTTCGTTCTTTAACGCCATCACAAACTTCGGCGGCGCTTTCAATTATCTGGATCTGCCGAATGAATGGGCCCTGTTCAGCTTACATTTGATTTCATCGTTATTGTTTATAATTTTCTATCTATTCTCGCGCTTTCGTTCCATTTATCATTCATTGTATTGGCCGTTTGTTCTTACCATGCTCGTTTTTCTCTTTTCGAATGTTTTGATCAATGCCGGATCCATGGGCGGCGCTATCTTTTATTTCATAGCGGCCATCGTCATCGCCTCTATTCTGGCGCGCTCCGCCTGGCAGGCCGTTCTGACCTATGTGATTTTTATGGGATTCATCGGCGTGTTGTACGCTATAGAAATGTATCGGCCCGAATGGATTCGTCCCTACGCCAACCCGGCCGATCGACCGTACGACGTATTCGGAAACTTCATGTTCATGTTGATTTTTACCGCGGCCATCGTACAGGTTTTAACCCGCAATCTGCATTTAGAACGTCGCAAGTCGGACAATTTGCTTTTGAACATCATGCCGGCCAGTATTGCCGACGAATTAAAAAAACACGATCGCGTCCGACCGGTTACCTATGATCTGGCCAGTGTTTTATTCACCGACTTCGTGGGTTTCACCGGCATTGCCGAACGACTGAACGCCGAGGAATTGCTGCGCGAACTGGATGCCTGTTTTTCCAGATTCGATAACATCATGCAAGAACACGGTATGGAAAAAATCAAAACTATCGGCGACGCCTACATGGCCGCCGGTGGATTGCCCGACGCCAATCGTACCAATCCGGTGGATGCGGTACTGGCCGGTCTGGAGATACGCGACTTCATGGCCGCGATGCGCGCAGCCAAGCAAAACGCCGGGCAACCGTACTGGGAATTGCGTCTGGGCATTCATTCGGGTCCGTTGATGGCCGGGGTCATCGGGCATCAGAAATTCGCTTATGATGTGTGGGGGGACACGGTCAATACCGCCAGTCGCATGGAATCATCAGGGGTGGCGGGTGAAATCAATGTATCCAGTGCGACATATGATTATATCAAACACTTTTTTGCATGCGAGTATCGCGGCAAAATCCAGGCCAAAAATAAAGGTGCCATCGATATGTTTCTGGTACAACGCATTCTGCCGGACTTAAGCGCCGACGCTGCCGGAACGCAACCCAATGAACAGTTCCGGGAACGCTATCGCAAGTTGGGCCAGGTCGCTTCCGTTGTCGGCAGCAATTTTTTTCTGCTTGACCTCTTGCTTATTTCGTCTACTTTATTAATATGCTCGCCCGCATCAGAGCAAAAAATCATCCCGGCTTCCAATCCGGTCGCCTTAGAACGCGTCCGATCGCGTACATACGCTCCCGTCTATTCGGCCGCCGGGTAAGTCATCTGGCTCAGTCTCTGGTACTCGCTCTGGGTTTGGTAATACTGCCGTCGGCCGTGCTGGTGCCCTGCACTTGTGAAATGCACTCCGGCCGGATGCCCGTCCCGGACGAGCATCATTCTACGCCGACCGTTCAAACTGCAACTGACGACACTTCCGCCGGGGATAATGCCACCGAACAAAACGCTCGGACCGGTCCGTATAGCCATCACTGTGCGCATAGCGCTTTACATCCCGAAGTTCAACATAACCGGCATTCGTCCGCAGTAAATGCACCCATGCAGTCCGGACCGCTGCCTACTTCGGATGAATCTCCCGAACAATGCTCGCACTGCGTCGTTTCCGTTCTGGAACGACCGTTGGCCACTCAGCCACAGCTAGAAAACGATCGGCTGCGTGAACTACATCCTGACCTGCATGGTGACGCCACCGCGCATGCTCCGTTTTCGACGGCCGGGGACGTACAGCGAACCGGTCAATTGTTCGCAGTCCTGAATCGCAAGCTGATTCCTCCCGGTAGCCTCTCGCCGCCTTTTCATCTGGCGGCGGTGCCCGTATATCTGCAAAACTCAGTCTTCACCTGCTGATTCGCATCCCGCAACCCGGGGTGGATCTACACTCAAAATGCTCGGCTGAATAAACGTCAGTCATTGCCCGGCGCTCGACGTACGTCTGCTCGTGCATACGCGCATCGCAAGCCGTATCCACCCCTGCATTTACTCACTCTTGAAGGGATGCCATTATGCAGATTGTAACGTTTTTAACAGTACTATTTCTTTATATATTTTTTTCTATAGTTCGAGTAGACCCGCTCGTTTGGAACGGGCTGCGAGGGCGATACCGTCATCGTCAACGACACCTTATGCGGTTTGTGCTGATGGGGGTTGTGTTCCTTTTGCCGCTGACGTCACGCTCCGCACAGCCTGAGGCGGAGGCGACCATCCAGCCCGATAATATCCGGGCGGATACGCCGGCGACGGATTACGCATTGAAGCGTCGCGTTCTGGCACTCAGTCAGAACCATCCACGGGTGCTCATGCGCGCCCGCGCTCTGGCGGCCCAATTGGAACGCAGCAATGCGGAGGACTGGCGCTACCCAGATCCCATGATCGGCGTGACCTGGTCAAATGCGCCTTATAAAAAGGATCTACGTTTTATACGTGATCAAACGCCCATGACGGGCATTGAGTATCGTGTTTCGCAGGCCATTCCCTTTCCCGGTCGGCTGAGTCTCTCATCCGATCTGGCGGACCTGGACGCACAGTCGGCGCGCCTCGAACTGGCCATTGAAAAAAATCAACTCACCCTGGAATTTCTAAGCCAGGTATTGCTGGTGCGGCAACTGCATCGTACGTATGAGGCGACCCTGTTGTACGGTGATCATACGCGCTTCGTGGCCGATACGGCCCGCACGCGTTACAGCGTCGGACGCGGTGATCTGGCTGATGTGAGTCGCGCTTCCTTAGAAGCCAGTCGATATGACGAGCGCGCGGTGCGTTTAAAGGGCATGCTGGCCGGTCGTCTGCGTAACCTGCGTTACTATCTGGACTACCGTGATTATCCCAATCCCGATGAAAGCGATTCGAATGATGGCCGGGCTTACCCGAACAATCCCGAAGAGCCCATTGTTAACGAAAACAATATCGATGAGCGTAATCTGCACGAGCCTGACACGAACGAAAACGAATCCCACGCCTCTGCCGGTACGCAAACCGATGAAGTAAATCGCAATACGATCATCCCGTCTGAAATCGCATTGTTCACGCGACAGATTGAACGTTACATAAACGAAATAAAATCGCAGGAAGCTTTTCAGGCCGCCGCCATTCCCGCTCGTTCGTTGCAGCTGGGCCAACAACGCATTGATCAACAACGCGGTATAACACGGCAGAATCTGGCCCGCATGGAGTATCTGCCGGACTTTGAAGTATTCGCGTCGTATCGCCAGCGCGAGTATGTGGCCAACGATCCCGCCGCCGGAGAGGATTTCTACAGTTTCGGCATCAGCATGCGCGTGCCGCTCTGGAGCGCGCTGTCCGGTCACAATCGCATGCGTTCTTCCGAGCAGTCCACTCGTTCGGCCGAAATTGGCGCAGATGATGTGATTTCCAGACAACAGGCGCAGTTTGAATCCGCACGACTGAACTATGAAACTTTAGACCGCCAGTTGGAACTCTTTGAAAACAGCCTGCTGCCTCGAGCGCGTCAGGCTCGCGATTCGGCCCGCTTATCCTATGAAACCGGGCGTGCGGATATTACCATTCTGATCGATGCCTGGAACGCGTTGTACTTTCTCGAAACCGAAGCGATTCGCCTGCGGGTCGAACGCGATCGGGCCCTGCTTGAAATGGCATTTATTTTGAATTTTATTTTGCCGGAATGGGCGTCCGCTCCCGCCGGCCATCCGGGAGAATCATCATGAACTGGAATTTATCAATTAAAAATAATACGCTACGGTGGGCCATCATGGCGCTGGTGCTGATCGGTATTACGGCAGGCGCATGGTGGTATTATTCGAACGAAAGCGCGGATGTGGACAGTGTCCGCAACACTCTGTACACCTGTCCCATGCATCCGCAGATAATCAGCGATCATCCCGGTCGTTGTCCCATTTGCGGGATGGAATTGGTGCCGTTGGAAGAACATGATCATGACCCGGACGATATGACCGCGCACACCAACAATGGCGCTGACGAAGAAGATGATGCCACCCGGAACGCAGATGGAACCGGTGGAGATCATTCCGACCATGACTCATCCGTGAATCAATCGACCGCCCCCAACACCGATCGATTGATAGTGCGGGTCGAACCGGCCGTCATTCAAAAGATGGGTATGACCACCGCCATCGTCACAGAGGCGCCCATTGCCCGGGAGATACGTGCCGTAGCGCATATCGATTTTTCCGAACGCGGAGAAGTTATCGTAAACAGTCGCGTGAGCGGATGGGTGGAACAGCTATATGCCCGCACCACCGGGGAACGAGTCCGCCGCGGCCAACCTCTGGCCGGTATTTACAGTCCCGAACTGGTTTCCACTCAGGAAGAATATCTGCAATTGTACCGCCGCTACCAACGCAATCAATCCACGGAAATGGACCTGGCCAACCGGGAAACGGAACAACTCTTACAGGCCGCCCGCCAGCGACTGAAGTACTGGAATATCAGCGATGCCCAGATTGCGAATATCGAAAAACAAAATCGAGCTCAGCGACTGCTGACCGTATACGCGCCTCAATCCGGTGTGATAGTAGAAAAAAAAGTCATCCAGGGAGCGCGCATCGATGAAGGTACGGATCTGTTTAAGATTGTGGACCTGTCTACCGTTTGGGCCTACGCACACATTCCGGAACGAGACATACCGTTCATTCGGGAAGGCATGCCGGTAACCATCGAAACGCCGCAGATACCGGGTATGAGTTTCGCGGCCAACGTAACTTTTGTTTTTCCATACTTAAGAGAAGACACCCGCGATCTGCGCATCCGTATTTCCATACCCAACGGCGAATATCGTTTAAAGCCCGGCATGTACGCCACGGCCATCATCAAGGATGAGTTGCCCGGCAAACATGTCCTGGTACCGTCTTCGTCCGTAATTCGCACCGGTGAACGCAATATTGCCTTTGCGTATCTGGGCAATGGTCGCTTTGAACCGCGTGAAGTCCGCGTGGGTGTCACCGATAACGAAGGTCACCTTCAAATTCTGGACGGATTGCAACCCGGCGAGGCGGTGGTGGTATCGGGCCAGTTCCTGTTGGATTCGGAAACCCGCATCCAGGAAGCGGTCATGAAAATGCGCCGCACTCTACAAAACCAATCCGAACCGTAACGGTCACGTGAATCGGCGACTGCATGTAAGGACGCAATCATGATAGCTAAAATAATAGATTATTCTCTGCGCAATCGAGCGCTGGTGCTGATTGTAAGTGTAATGGTAATGGGTGCGGGCATATACTCCGCATTGAACATTCCCATCGATGCCATTCCGGATTTATCCGACGTGCAGGTGATCGTTTACACCGAGTATCCCGGCCAGGCCCCGGAAGTAATCGAAGATCAGATCACCTATCCGCTGAGTTCGGCCATGCTGGCGGTTCCGCATGCCCGGGTGGTCCGGGGCTATTCGTTCTTCGGTTTCTCGTTGGTGTATGTTATCTTTGAAGATGGCACCGATCTATACGACGCGCGCAGTCGTGTTCTGGAATATTTAAATTTCGCGACCGGTCGGCTTCCTTCCGGCGTACGTCCCCAGATCGGTCCGGACGCTACCGGAGTGGGCTGGGTTTATATGTACGTGTTATCCGATCCCACCGGCCGCAATAATCTACAGGAGCTGCGTTCCATTCAGGATTGGGTTTTAAAGTATGAACTGGCCAGTCTGGACGGCGTATCGGAAGTGGCGTCGCTGGGCGGCTTTGTCAAGCAATACCAGGTGATTGTGGATCCCACTCGTTTGATCAACCACGAGATTTCGCTGGCGCATTTGCGTTCGCAACTGGCGCGTTCGAACAGTGATACCGGCGGACGTCTGATTGAAATGGGCGAAACCGAGTATATGGTGCGCGGATTGGGTTACATCGAATCGACCCGCGACATAGAAGACGTGGTCCTGAAAGTCGATGGCGAAGGCAATCCCATCACCATCGGCGATGTGGCCATTGTACAAATCGGTCCCGAAATTCGACGCGGCATCGCGGACTGGAACGGCGAAGGCGAAGTTGTGACCGGCATTGTTGTCATGCGACAGGGCGAAAACACCCTTGAAGTAATTGAGCGAGTAAAACAGCGACTGCGTGAAATCCGACCGTCATTGCCGGAGGGCGTGGAAATTCGCGACGGTTACGATCGTTCGCAGTTGATCAATCGGGCGGTAGCCAATGTAACCTGGAAACTGCTCGAAGAGATGATTGTGGTGGCCATTGTCGTGGCGATCTTTTTGCGACATGCGCGCTCCGCACTCGTGGCGATTGTCACGTTACCGGTAGGCGTGCTCGCTTCGTTGTTGTTGATGTACGTACTCGAAATCAACGCCAACGTAATGAGTCTGGGGGGTATTGCCATAGCCATCGGTGTGATGGTGGACGCTTCGATTGTACTCACCGAAAACCTGCACAAACATATGGAAAAAGTGGGCAGCGACGCCATTGTCCCTCAGTCCGGCGATAGCGCCGAACAAGGTCATGCAAAGTCCGCGCTCTTTCTGCATACCGTGCGTCAGGCGGCCGTGGAAGTGGGCCCAGCGCTCTTCTTTTCATTGTTGATCATTGCGGTTTCGTTTCTGCCGGTATTGACCCTGCAGGAACAATCGGGTCGTCTGTTTCGTCCGCTGGCGTTGACCAAAACCTTCGCCATGACGTTCGCGGCGGTCATTGCCATCACGCTCATTCCGGTTCTGATGAGTTGGTTTGTACGCGGTAAGACACCTACCGAAGCCGAAAATCCCATTTCACGACGATTGATCGGCTGGTATCGCCCCATTATTGAATACGCGTTAAACCGACCGCGTAAAATTCTAATATTGAGCGCCGTATCCGTGTTGTTACTGATCATACCGGTGTACATTGGCATACCGGCGCCGGGCGGCGCTCTCAAGAAACCCATCGGCGGGGAATTCATGCCAACCTTAAACGAAGGCGACATTCTGTACATGCCCACCACCCTGCCCGGCATCTCCATCACCAAAGCGCGGGAACTCTTACAACAAACCGATCGCCTGATCATGACGGTACCGGAAGTCAAGCATGTGGTCGGCAAAATCGGCAGGGCCGAAACTGCCACCGACCCGGCGCCCTTAACCATGATCGAAACGCACATTATTCTAAAAGATCGATCCGAATGGCGTCGCGGATTTACCATTGAAGATATCATGGCGGAGTTGCGCACAACCGTGCAATTTCCGGGACTGACCAACGCCTGGACCTATCCCATTCGCACGCGTATCGATATGCTCAGCACCGGAATCAAAACTCCGGTCGGAATCAAACTGATGGGCGATGATCTGGAAACTCTCTCCCAATTCGGTGAAGAGCTGGAAGCGATAGTACGTAACATTGAAGGGACCGCTTCCGTGCAGAGTGAACGCGTCACCGGCGGACGTTACATCGATTATGAAATCAACCGGAGAGAAGCGGCCCGTTATGGATTGAGTGTGGGCGACATCCAGGATACCATCATGATGGCGGTCGGCGGTCAGAATGTTACTTATACGGTGGAAGGTCTGGCACGCTATCCGGTGAACATCCGGTATCCGCGCGAATTACGCGACAACCTGGATCGACTGCATGAGATCTGGAGCA
>JAGRMX010000007.1 GCA_020441025.1 Leptospiraceae bacterium | reverse complement strand
TGCATTTATCAGCAAATATTCAATGTAACCAGAACATCGATCGTCCAGAAAGGATAATTAACCAGAGTGCTATTGTCACTGCCAGTTCACTACGGGTTCGAAAGGGGCCCGATAAATTCTCGGATCAAATTGGCAGCGTATTGGCCGGGGAGATCGTATCAATTATTAACCGGAAAAAGCATAGCGTAACCATCGATGGACTTACCGATAGGTGGACACTAATCAAACGCTCCCGGCCGGACAATAATACTGTTAGTGGCTGGGTATTTGGCGGCTATCTTGAGTATCCAAACGCCGAACTTGAGGCGGTTATCTCGGCTCCATATGCGGCAGGCTGCGACGGGAAGTATTACCCCGATACTTTCGCGACCGGCATCTGGGCTATTTATAAACTTGATATTATTAATGAACGATTTGAGATAAAATTGGATGACAGCAGGCACAACGGTTGCATGCTGATGAAACCTTGCTCAAACGAAGTAGTTTTTGCAGACGAGTCCCATGAGCATGTCTTGCATTTTGAAAAGCAAAACCTCGGCATTGATATGGTGCGATTACGGAATCCGCAGAATGATCGGCAGTTTCTGGATCTTATGATTTCAAATTCCGGCAATAGATTGAGCCTGGAACTAACACCGGCCATGTCTTCCGCCGGTCCTATTTTTGGTTATTATCAGGAAAATGACCGCTCCCTTGAAGATTGCTTTGAGTTTTTGCGCTTGCAGAGTAGCCAGTACTGCCCGCCCGGGCCCTGAAAACATGCATTTCCTTTTCCGTTTAAAGCGAATCGGAGCTTGTGAATCGGAACGCACCTATTTCACACGGGGCCTGTTTCTGCTATTTATATTATGGATTACCATACAGTGTTCGGCGTCGTGCAGTCCACATAATTATGCCGGTTCAATCAGCAAGATACCGGCGGGAGCATTTTATATGGGTCGCTCAACAGGCGCACATCTACGTTGGGATGAATATCCTCGACACAGAGTAGTCCTGTCGGCTTTTGAAATCGACAGTACTCCGGTCTCCTATGCTCAGTTTCTTCTATTCACAGAAAAAACGGGTTATATCACTTCCGCTGAGCGACAGGGATACGCGATGTATTTCGAGCCTGGCCTGGCCGACTGGAAATGGGTCGTAAAACCGGGTGCCACATATCACAATCCCTTCCCCGAAGAAGCCGGAATCAATGGACATTCAGAATACCCGGTTACAAATATCAGTTGGTTAGATGCGGTCGCCTTTTGTTCTTATCACAATCGCCGGTTACCCACCGAAGCAGAATGGGTTTATGCGGTCAGCGGTGGCAATGCAGATCGCAGATTCCCATGGGGTGATACTCTCATATCCAACGACCGGTATATGGCCAATGTATGGCAGGGTCAATTTACCGAAGCGGGGGAAAATCATCGAATCAGTCTCGACCGGGACGGTTATCGCTATCTAGCACCTATTGGCATGTACCGTGCAAATCGATGGGGAGTTATGGGAGCAATCGGCAATGTCTGGGAATATACATCCGACTGGTATGATCCAGAATACTTTCAATACCTTGCGACTGAATATCCCGAGGGCGCGGTGAATCCAACCGGTCCTGAACATGGAACATTGAAAGTCGGACGCGGTGGCAGTTGGTGGTGCTCCGATGAAACATGTCGCGGATTTGGCTTATTTTATCGTGGCCATGGTCGTCCAGATCAATCTTTTCCCAATCAGGGATTTCGTTGCGCACGCTCAATTACCGAATAGAAGAATGTCGCATTCTGCAATCCTGGACGAGTTGATTGGATTTCGGCTTGATTGGTTTCTTCTTTATCTGCACGTCCAAATCACCGCTTGATTTTTATTTGACAGAATGCGATCCTATTCAGTTTTTGGGCATTGGTTTTTAGTTTAAGTGCGTCTAATCATAGCATTTAAATCAGTACGATCATGAAGAACAGAAATTACATAACTTACACCGACCGATCGCGCTTATATTCGAGCGCGGGGTACGCGTATGCGTATGACATCATCATACCGCACCGGAGGAGTTATGTCTGAGCGAAATTAAATCGCCCGACACAGAAAACCCCTCCGGAGACGGAGGGGTTTTTTTATGCCCGCCCGTTTTCGATCGATGGGAAAATCGCGTTTACACCTGCGCGAACGTATAACCGTCGAAACTCAGTCGACTGCATTGGCCTGAAGCGCAAAAAGCAGTCGTTCGGCACTGAATAGTCATTCGGGATCGATCCCGTTTCCATTCAGAATAAAAACGCATCTTAGAAATACTGTATGTGGTTCTGAGATGCGTTACAAAAGGAAAGAACAATGAGTCTGAACAACACTAACAAGCCCAATGTAAACGTGGGCACCATCGGCCATGTGGATCATGGTAAAACGACCCTGACGGCCGCCATCACGACGGTGCTGGCCCGGACCGTGGGCGGATTGAATCGCCCGGTGAGTTACGAACAGATCGATAGCGCGCCGGAAGAACGACGCCGGGGTGTGACCATTACGGTTTCGCACCAACAGTACGAAACGGAAAATCGCGTGTACACACACGTGGATTGTCCCGGACACGCCGATTATGTGAAAAACATGATTGTGGGTGTTTCGCAACTGGACGCGGCCATTCTGGTCGTATCGGCAGTGGACGGTACCATGCCACAAACACGCGAACACGTTCTGCTGGCCCGACAGGTAGGCGTCACGCATGTGCTGGTTTTTATCAACCAGGCCGACCTGCTGGCGGAAGCGGAGCGTACCGAGATGATTGAGTTGATCGCCGACGAGTTACGCGATTTGCTCACACGCTACGGCTTTGCCGAAGACACACCGATTCTGCACGGCTCGGCGTTACTGGCTTTGCAGGGCGACGCGAGTGAAATCGGTATGCCGTCGATTGAACGACTGGCCCGCACACTGGATGCGTATATTCCTGCGCCGGTGCGCGCCGTTCAGCGACCGTTCAGCATGCCGATTGAGAATGTGTATTCCATTCGCGGTCGCGGTACCGTCGCTACCGGTCGTATTGTGAACGGCAGCCTGCGTCCGGGCGATACAGTGGAGATTATCGGCGGCATGGAAAGTATATCTTCCGTGGTGACCGGTATCGAAGCCTTTCATCGCCAGCAGGAACGGGCCGAGGCCGGCGACAATGTGGGCGTGTTGCTGCGTGGAATCAAAAAAGAAGAGATTCAACGCGGCTTCGTTCTGGCAAAACCCGGTAGTATGCGCGCCTTTAAACGCTTTCAATGCGAGGTGTACATCCTCACCGCGCAGGAAGGCGGTCGTCATACGCCGGTGGTGAATCGCTATGCGCCGCAGTTTTACTTTGGTGTGACCGCGGCGACCGGCAGCATTCGATTGCTGGCGGATAGAGAACTGGCCCTGCCGGGCGACTCCCTGCAAATGGAAGTCGAATTGGACCGGGCCATCGCCATCCAGGCCGGCGATCATTTCGCCATCCGGGAAGGCGGTAAGACTGTCGGATCCGGTACAGTGATCCGCACAGATTAGCTCAAGGGGAGTCGGAGCATTCCGGCTCCCCTTTTTTAATTTAAAAACGCATAGATGAATCGATTTTATAATTTCGTTGCATTGGCGATAAAACTAAAAAATATAAATACTTACCATTTTTTATTGTCCTTTCAACACTAATCTATACGCAGGATTTGCTTTCCCGATTGATCGCTCAAGAATAAATCGTCTTCAGCTGCCAGGATACTTGCAAAGCCCATATGACCGAGGTTTTGAATTAAGCCATACCGATTAAAGTTGTTCAATCGAAAAGCGACGACAAAATCTTCACTGACTCCCCGCGAAACGGCATACAATCGGCGACTATCGGTAGTCAGCGCAATAATTGCATCACCAGGTACGGTATCCAGATTGCGTCGTTGAACTTCCGATCCGCTGGAATCATATTGCACAATCTCCGTTCCGGATTTTTCACTGACATAAAATTGACCGTTCACCGCCAGAACATCCCCGGCCGCATCCAGGCCGGACAGAATTATTTGTATTGAGCCGACAGGTTCCGGCGCGTGGTACTCCAGTCGATCCGCATACAAATAATAACCGCCACTTGCGCGTATCAGCACACGCACTGGAATTTCTCCGGTAGGCTCGCTGATCGCGGAGCGGGAAGCTCCGGTTTCGGATATTTGATACACAAAACCGAAAGCATCCATAAAATACAGATTTGAGTCGCTGAAGTTCAGACTGACAATAGTATCATGATGTTCATAGATCGTGATTACGTCCGGATCATTGATCGATACCCTACGAATACGATGCGCATCGGCCAGGAAAACGGCGGCACAATTGGTGCTCAGAGCCGACGGCGATTGAAACTCGGCCATAGAGCCAAAGCCATCAGCATATCCGGTATTGCCGCTGCCCGCGTAATGCCGAATGCTGGGATGCAGGTGCAGAAACTCCAATTCCTGCCCGAATTCTTCCGAGCAGCTGGATTGCAATAATGATAGATACAAAAGACTGTTGTTAATCGATTCTTGATTGTTTTCAGAAGTACGACATACGGTTAACAGTGCGATACACAGAGTTAGTCCTATAAGGCACAGATTAAAACGATTGTTCATTAACGCACCTCATGGATTTATCTCTATTTCGATGCAATCATGGCAACAGAGTTACGACAAAAAGCGCCGGTAGCCCGCCCACCAAATTTATATAAGGTGCCCGGGCTCTAAACAGTGCTGAGGCCGGGCGCCTGCGCAGTCAGGCAGGGAAAACGTCCCGGAACTCTTATAGTTGCCTGTTTCGATATTGGCGCGGAGTAACGCCCATAATCGACTTAAAGGCGGAATTGAAACTGGACTTGGAATTAAATCCCACTTCGAAGGCTACTTCCAGGATTTTCTTATGCGGTTCATTGATTAAAAGATGGCAGGCCAATCGCACTCGGAACTCGTTCACATACAGATTAAAGTTTTTCTGTGCACCGGCATTCAGTAATTCGGACAACGCATGCGGCGTCATACCGATGCTTTCGGCCAAATCTCGCAAGCTCAGCTCGGAATTGCGATACAATTCCTCCATGCGCATTTTCGTATTTAAACGCTGGATCGATTCTTCATCGGATTGCTCCGGAAAAGGATCAAAGATCGGCACGAAGCGGCCCAGAAGTGAGACGCTCTGCCTGTTATCCAGATTGGCGCGTGCTACAAGCGCAAAGATGATTCCCGTGTACTCGGCCGCAAATCCCAGATAAAAAAATAAATCTCTATTAAATGAGAGTCGCACTGTACTGATTCCAAAAAATAAGTACAGAAAGAAAAACACTCCCAGCACGGCGCTTCCAATCAAACTGAATACGGCCGGACGATAACCTTTCAGAGCGATTAGAATAAGCGACGCAACAAACAACATAAGAAAAGCCAAATCAACAACATACAAAAGCGTCATTAGAATGGGTGGAAATTTTTTCATAAACGCAATTGACACGGCCAACAGAAAAACCGCAAGTAGCAATGAATTTATGACCAGAGTCATACGCGGGAATCGTTCTCTCCATAACACCAGTCGATTCATAAACAAACCCATACTGATAACGCCCAGACTACCAAAGACGTACCCGAGCCGGGCATGAACCCACAAAATGAATTCAGGAAAATTCGACTTGAAGTAGTGATTATTTACAATGAAAAAACATACCATGGTCAGTATGAATACCACATAAATCAGCGGGAATTTTTTACGCATACGAATGGACATGATCACGACTACAATCATGATTAGAATTGAAGCGCCTAAATACAAAGCATGCTTTTGATTCTCACGAGTATATAATTTCAGATACGCGCTTTCTTCCATCAGCCCCAGATTCACTATGCGCGGTTTATCTCCGAAAATACGAACATAAACTTGATTCACAGAGTTATTATTTAATTTAAGCGGAAACGCCAGGTTCGGTCCTGTAATAGCGCCGCCTGTGGTTGGTTGCGCCAGACCCGCAGCCATATGGCGGGATTCACCGTTCGGATATTCCACCCAGACATCATTAAAATCAATGCGACTTATCGGCGAGACCAGATACCATTCGGATTCAAGCGAACCTGCATGAATCACGAAGCACACCCAGACATCCTCAAGCCCCACTCCAAAGTTCTCCTGACCACCGGTGTACGCTGTTTTCTGCACGGTGTCCGTGTCGGACAATCGTTTAAGCTGATTTATGAGACTCTGCATTCGATCCGATTCTGATTCTAAATCTGATTCTAAATTCGTTTCAATCAGGTAAATACTGCCATGCACTTCGGTCTCCGAAGAAGTACCGTACAAATATACTTCTTCACCATGTATATAGGCGGGCAATAAAAGGCTCATCAGAGCCGTAATGAACACAGCAAGCATTCCGATTGGAGGGTTTGTTCGATTTAGAAGCTTACACATCCTAAGTATGTCTCAAAAAAGATCATTCCGGGAGCATGGGAATGTCTGCTCTGTTTCCATGCGGATTGGATTCGATCTATATAAAAGAGACGGCCGCAATCAAATTGCAACGAAAAAGTTTGTAGCCAATGTACTCTATGCTCTATAATGGGAGCATGCCAAAATTGGAACTCTTTTTTCAACAGAATCGTGCGGTCAGCCCGACGCCACCCAGAGCGGCAAAACCCTCTTCGCCACCGTACCATTGCACACACTCCATTCGTTCAATCGTCGCCTTAACCTTTGTCCTGATTTTTATTTTACTGCTGTTCAGTTGCGGCGATACGTACGCCCAGGACCGACGAATCACCATCCATCCGAACGAGATTTCCAGTATCCGACACACGATTATTGAACGTCTGCCCGACGGCGAGCCGACCTGTTGCGAACATGAATGGAACGTGCGTTACCTGCATTACCATCCGGCTTCAGTAGTGCCGCGCCGCATGTACCACAGCGCCTGCAACACCGACACGAATACGCCGTCCATGTTTACATCCGTATCGCTGGGTGAGAATCGTCGACATCCCGAGCCGGACCCCTCCTCGGGCGCCATCATCCGCAGCGAATACGATCCGGCCACCGGCAGGTTGATTCCGAAAGAAATGCGCCGCTTTAAGGAATGCATCTGGTCGGAAGGCATCGCCACCAGCTCGGATTGTTCGACCATTGCCATGTTGTGCCGTCGAAACTTTGACGATAAAGATTTCGATTTTGATTCGTTGGCCACACATAAAGATAAGGATTGGATGACCCAACCGAAGTGCGCGCACCACTCCATGTGGCTGTATGAATGGAACAACGGCGACATCATGAGTACGCCGCGTAAGTATGTGGTTCATCGTTCCATGGATTTCGATTGGGAGTACGGCAATAACTATCTACGTTACGCGGAAGATCAAAACGTGTACGGCATCGGCATGAAGGCGCGCGTATTTGGCGGCGGCGGTTGCCACGAAGCCGACGCGTTTTTGGTACTGAATCGCACCGACTATCATTTTACTGATCGGGGATATGCCTGGGCCTGCGGTACGGGACATACCATTTTTAATCGTCCTGTTTATAATGAAGAAACCGGAAAATTCGCTTTGATGTGCGGTACCGACGGAAGCAACGCAGGCTCGAATCTGGCGGGTTACTGGTTTCGCCGGGAGGATCTGCAATCGAAAGAATTCTTTCGCACAAATTTCAGCAATATTCATTTTAAAGGCGGACCGGGCGCATTGCTGCCCATGGAAGACGGCGGCTATCTGGGAATTCTGGTGGGTGTCAATGGACGCGTCCGCCCACAAAACGAAGTACCCCAAACGCCGCCTACATCCATCGGTCTCGTGCGCTTTGATTCACAGGGCGATATGGTCGGCGCAATCAAATGGGTGGCCGAAAAAGATAATACGTACCTTTCGCATCCCCAGTTGGCAAAGCTGGGAACGAATCGTTTTTTACTGGGCTACGGCGAAATGAAACGTCTGCGCGATGCTAAAGATACGTCCGATGAAAGTTACCGCATACCCTGGAATCATTATCTACTGGAAATAGACGCGAATGGAAATCGACTTACCGATCCGATTGAACTGGAAGGCGCCGGCTGGGGTGAACAGGATGAAATGGTTTCGCTGGGCAACGGCCGCGTGGGCTGGGCCTATATTCCCGACCCGACGCTGAAATCGGCCAACGAATACGCGTCGTGTAACTCAAAGCAATTGCAACTCAGCGTGTACGGGGTGCGGTGATGTCGATTGCGGCCTGTCTACTTTGACAACCAAAAGCAAGCCAGAGCGGCCGGTATTTTCATAACGGTATGCTTTCCCAACCGAAGAGCGCGCATATCCGCCATTCCGCGGGTAATCAAATAGCCAACATCCACCTTATTTCGTTCGCAAAATTCTACTAAACCTGGACTGTCTTTCGCCGATGTGTGCGACTCCCTGTACTTGACCTCAAAAGGAACCTGGCGACCCTCAATCGAGGCGATGATGTCGATTTCCTGACCTTTTTTATTTTTCCAGTACGAGAAGTAAATGGCCTGACGATAATAGCGCGTGAATACATGCTTGAAGAAAGCGGCTTCCACGGCTCTACCAAGGGCGGTTGCGTCTTCCAATAGCGATTTCCCTTTCAATAAAACCGCCCCGCTGATTGCAGGATCCGCCAGGAACAATTTTGGTTTGCCTCGCAGAACCTCTTTCCCATACCCGAAGGGCATCAGGCGATAGACTAGATGCGTCGATTCCAATAAATCCAGATAATTTAAAATAGTGGGCTTTTTTACACTGAGATTGCTTTGCAGGGTTTGGTAATCGACAATGCCTCCATCGGTCAGACAGAGATATAAGAATAGTTGCTCCAGTTCCAGAATCCGGCGCACGCCAAACAGGGCCGTCATATCGCGCTTCAACACTTTTTCAATAATATCCTCACGCAGTAATTTTTGTGAAAGGGATAAGTCATCGACAAGGGCGCACTGTGGAAATCCACCGCGCAACAGGTACTCATGAAACTGGGCGGCCAACGGGGCGGCCTCATGCGCGATATGGGATATTTCGGCTTCGGACCAATCGGCAATTTCCCTCAGGTTGCGAATTACCGGCAATTCGGGATAAGGAACTCTCCTGATATGCAAATACTCGAAGAAAGATAGAGTCGGCAATCGGACTGTGTACCAGCGTCCCACGCCCGACTCGGTTTCCATATTAAGTGCGGAAGCCGAACCGGTAATCGCTATGCGGCGCGTTTTTTCAAAATCCACCTGATGTTTGATCCAGACGGACCAGCCTTCGAGGGATTGAATCTCATCAAGCAACAAAAATTGTGGCCCGGTGGATTCGGTTTCCAGCTCTCGCCACGTTTCTATCACCCGATCCAGGCCCGAGAGTCGCAGCAAGGGATGGTCAAATGTAACATACAGAATATTACCAGGCGCCACCGCCTGCATGAGCAGGTGTTGTGCCAATTGTAGCATCAGAGTAGTTTTTCCCACCTGTCGGGCTCCGCTCAGCAACAAAACGCGACCGGCTGGTGGTGAGTCAGCCCAGGTGACCAATTCCTGAAACACACTTCGACGCCAATCCGGTAATCCAGCCGGTTCCCGACTGCTCCACCACGGGTTGAAGCGACGCAGCACGGCTGCCAGATCCTCCCTGGACACTTCCACAAGGAGAATCTACCAATATCACACATTTAAGTAAAGTATATTTTACTTAAAACGGATATTTTGATAATTTTAGGCTAAAATCGGACTACTGCCTGGCTAATCCCCTGATGCAAGCGTCTTTTTCGGCAGCCTCCTCAACTCACGGCTTTCAACTTCTGAGCGAAACCGATGCACAGAACCGTGAACACAATCGCGGCGTAGCCCACCCATTCAAAATGCAGCAGTCGACCGCCCTGGGTTTTATGCAGAATCAGGCCGGCCAGGAAGGAAGCCAAACCCATGGAGAGCTGGCGCAGGGAAGAGTTGACGCTCATAAAACTGCCGCGGAAACGCGGAACGATGCTGCCGGCAATCATGGCCATGCCGGGAACCATGCGTCCGGAAACGAAAACAAAGAATAGCGAAGAGAATACCAGCAGTATGGTGAAAGACACCGGCGGCATGTGAGTCATGGCCAGAATGGGAATCATGGAAATAAGCGCTACCAGTGAAAACACCCGCCGTTTGCCGTACTTATCCGAAGCACGTCCGATCATGCGGGCTGTGAACAGAGTACAAAATCCGCCCACGCCATAAATATGTTTTAAGTATTCATCGCCGATGCCCACGTTACTGACCATGTACGCCGCCAGATAGGGAATAATCATGAACGCCGGCATAACGGTGGTAATAGTAAAAGCGAACACGGTCCAGTGTTGCGGCAGAGTAAAAATCGCCTTGATGGTGGCAAACGGCGAGACGACGCCCTCATCCAGGTGGCCGCGCATGCGCGGCAAGACCAATACAATCACCGGAATCAACAACAACCCCAGTCCGGCTATAAAAAAGAACGGTAAGTGCCAGCTGGACAGATCGTTCAACCACAGTCCTAATGGTACGCCGATGACCGTTACAATCGAAAAGGCCATCATTACATAACCGGTCGCGGTACCACGTCTTTCAGGTGGAAAAACATCGCCGATAATAGACATGACCATGGAAGCCATTAAACCACCGAACGCGCCCGAGACGACTCGTGCGGTAAGAAAAATCTCATACGTAGGCGACAAAGCGCAGAACAGAGTGGCCACTGTGAAACCGCTGAAAAAAAACAGAGTCACCGCTTTGCGGTCAAAGCGATCAATATACAGAGCGCCCAATAAACTGGAAATACCGGCGGAAAGCGTATAAGCTGAAACCAACAATCCAAAGCGAGCCGGACCAATGTGAAAGTACTCCATGAACTGCGGACTGAGCGGCATCATAATCACGAAGTCCAGCAGATGCACGAATTGAATGGCCGCGAGAATGAATATCAACAGGTTTTCATAACGAGCGGAAAGCGATCGCACTTGCGGAGCGTCTCCCGATGAAACTGCACCGGTCGACACGGAAGCACTCTCAGAATCATCCATAAGTGCATGAAATACAATTCCAGCACCGGGGACCACTATAATATTTATATCCCGGACTATCCGTAGTGTCGATCAAAGGCGCAAAGTATAAACGCCTGCCCGATCCCGGCGGCGGGCCGGCACATAACGTGAAGTGGCCGCATCAAAACGCAGGCGATGCGGAATTTCGCGGCCCACCAGACGCAGCCGTATTGTATACCCACGTGGGGCGGCGATTTCTGTCGGCACACCGACGCCGGCTTTTCCGACCAGGTAATGTCGATTCGACAGGCGTTGTTCTGTGCTCAGATCATCGATATACCGAATCAATTGATCGAAATGCGCCGGAACCAAACAAGTGCGCTTTACTTCAACCAGTATCAAACCGGAATCATCCTGAAAAACAATATCGATGCGGCCGCCGGGGTAGGTAAACTGGCGTTGCATGCGGTTAGCACAATCAAAGCTTGCATCCAACAGATAAGGGTGATTGAACAGCAGACTTTCAATCGCCTCCTCTTTCATTAAATGCGTTCCTGAATCTCTCGAACGCGATCAAGCAACACCGCACGCGATTTAGCCGGACTGGGGCTACCGCTTTTCGTTCGCACCGGTTGCACACTGGCGGCCTGACACATATCCCACAGGTTTTGCCCTTTGAGCTCGCCAATTCGACTTTCAACTTCAGCATAAGGCCGCGCTACCAGGCGTTGAAACTCCTCACGCTTGAGTGCTTCCGGAGATTTCTCCAGTTCTTGAATGACGGTCTTTGCGTCACCGGCATCGAATATCACGTCGGCAAGTCGCGAAGCGTATTTTTCATTCTGCTTTTTACGGGCGCCGTATCGCTTTAAGCGTTCTTTGTACCAATGTTCATTGATGCGTCTATTGCGCTCGGCTTTATTCAAGGCCTGTTTTAGTTCATTGTACAGCGGCGAAGCGCTGCGTTCTTCGGCCCACAAAATTTCCAGATAATCCTGCACGGCTTTTTGCAGACTCTTCGTTTTTTTCGCATGCGATTCCGCGTCCGGAATGCCCCGGTGTTTTTCCAGCAGGCGATTTAATTCCCGTAAACTATTGTGCAGATCCATATGCGCTCTCCCGGCAATCATTCCAAAAAAGATCAATCGCGTCACCCGAATGTCAGCGCTCAATCCAGCGCATCAATGTATTCCGCCACTTCGCGATAATCCTCCGCCAACGGTCCTCTTTTTATTGTGACCGGCTTTTCCATATAGGCGTACTTACGCGCGTCTTCATAACTGCGGACCATCGGCTCGATGATGCGAAAATCGGCCGCCAGTACCTCCGGCGCCTCCTGGCGCAAACGTGCGATTAGAATTTCAAATTCTTCATATATTACTGTATAGTTGGCCCTCGGATTGCCGTCGTTCATTATGACGCCCCGCACCTGCGCCGGATTGCGAGTACCAATATTCGCGACCGTCATGTTCAGGTTGCTCCGTAACTGCTGAAGTTTGCGAATCAAATACGAAAAGCCCGTATAACTCATGCGATCCGGGTTGCAGGGTACGTAAATTTCGTCACTGGCGAAAATGGCGCAGGTGCTACCCCGATACAGATTGGGCGGACAGTCGAAGATAATGTATTCGTAATGCGGAAAGAAAATGCCGATGTGATGATAAAAATGATGATAGTAGGGAACGCCCGGCCTTTCGCGATACTCATGTTCCAGGTCCATCAGTTTAAAACAGGAAGGCAACACATCCAGTTTACCGATGATAATCTGTCCGTCCGCTTTTTTTACCGGCGCCTGGATTAAATTCTGCCCGACATTATGATCCTTATCCAAAAAGATCGCGTAGACGGTATGCTCGGGTTTTTCATTCAGCTTTTGCCAGAGCTTAAACTGCAATAGCCACTGGCTGGCGTTGGATTGCGGGTCCATATCTACCAGCAAGGTTTTACGGCCCTTACTCTGGGCCAGGTACGCGGCGATGTTTACGGCCAGGGAGGTTTTGCCGACACCGCCCTTAAAATTCACAAAACTCAGGCAACGAGCCATGCCGAATTTTCCCGCACCCGGCGATCATGTCAATTATTCCGACCGGTTGTCATGTGGTATATCCCGTTGAAATTATACAGTGATCGCATCACAACACTGAATTGGGCCCATAGATTGTTCATTCAATCGACATGGAGTTACGCGTCTGATCGGACAGGGTCTCAAATTTTCCGCGCCGCCTTTACGGCACCTGTCGAATCGCATCCAGATACAGGATCATAAAAGCGTTCGTCGCCCGGGGCAGTATGAACAGCACGCGGGTATGATGATCGGAAGAGCGCAATATCAGTCCATTGCTCCGTGTTTTATAAATACCCGATTCGATTTCATAGCGCAACGTGGCACTGAGAACGGTTCGATCGGCGGGTAAATCCACATAGTAATAGTAGCGCTGATTGCGCGGCGGATTGGCATAGGCGTCCATCCCCTGCACTATGTAACCACGATCCGTAACGATCGATAGATGATGCATGGGAGCGGAGCGCGCAAAATCGCGATCATAGCCGGGTGACTGCGCTCCGCATCCGAACATCAATAACACAAACACAAAATTCGTATAGTGGAAGTGCATGCGATTGTACTGCCCGAGTAAATGCTCTGTGCGGCGTTATTGGTAGCGCCATAGGCATTGTTCCCTGCGGTGGATCCATAGTTACTACAGTTGTTGCCCGTGGATAGACTGCCATCCGCCAGCGATCCGCTGTGAACCGATTGAGGCGCGCTCACTCCGCCGGTCATGGCCGCCGCCAGAGTGGCATCCGTAGTACCATCCAGCAAATCACTCCAGTTATCCGCAATCTGCGTTCCGTTCGAACCGACAATGCGGGCGTTGGAGCAGAAGTTGTATGTGGTCGGCATATCCCGGATCAAATCTCCGGCAACACTTAACACGGCCACCGTTCCGGTGCACCCACTCAGGCGATTGGCGTCGGCGGAACAGAGTGTCCCGGCGTTGGCCTTACCTCCCAGATTGCCCGAAAAGGTATCGTCAGATACAAACATACGAATGGTACCGGAACAACCGGGCGTGTTGCCGGAACCGCCCGAAGAACCGGATGAAGCGTCGCTCGATTGAGTGAGCGCAAGCGCCGCCCACCACAGATTATTCTCTCCCGCCACACCGGCGGAGTCGTCTTCGGTCAACCCGCAGGACAGGCTGCTCAAAACTATCAGCAATATACTCAGTCGTCTCATGGAAACGAGAGTCATTATTTGAAACTATGAATGCAATATTTTAAATCTCATGGCATATTTTGAATATGCGCAATAACAGATGATTTCTTATTTTTAATACATTATTCATATAAATAATATTACTTTTTTCGTATCGGGAGTCGATCGTTCGCCGTAACTCTGAAGCCGGGACATACGTTTGCTCGCATCACACCGGTTTTGCGCTGGACCGCGCGTTTTCATGCCGCACGCGGGAAAATGAATCGATTAAAAAGCACCGATATCACGCATCCGGTGGCAACACATCCGGCCGGTGTGCGGAGAGCAGGGAGCGCGCCAGACGCATGGGTCGATCCCAGATTACCGTCGAAACCGCAATCCAATCGCGTAGACGTCCGGGGTCGTTGTCCTCATTCAGTCTGGTAATACGCATGGCATAGGCGTATAAATACAGAGGCTCGCTGCTGTTCTGAAAATAGACGGCCATGTGCTGACGCCCGCGCAGGGCGATGGTCTTCTGGGTAATCGATTGAATGTCGGCGTAGCCATGGTAGATCGGCCGGCCGGCAGACGTATAAATCTGGATGCCTTCCGGATGAAACAGCACCCGGGCGGGAACAGGACGCGATTCCATTAAATACAGATTGACCGCGCCCACCACGATAAACAAACCACTCACGGTCAGATAAAAGTACGAATCGGTTATAAAAAACAGACCGATGGTTACGGCCAGCGGCAGCACGGCGGTCACAAATACCACCGGTCGATGCCGATTGTGACGCTCCAGTTCCAGCACTTCTACATTGATTTTTTTATCAGGCATACATTGAACATTCAGCTCATGGGATTGCGTTGCCCGGTCATTTGATCGAAAGCGGCGTCATTGGGTTCCCACAGTTCGATTTTGTTTTGCTCCGGATCGAGAATCCAGGCAAACTTCCCGTATTCAAAGGTTTCCATTTCACCGACAATCGTCACGCCTTCCGCGCGCAGGGTGACCAACAATTCTTCCAATTGCCGCACCCGAAAGTTGATCATAAACCCACTCTTCGAAGGATTAAAATATTGCGTATCCTGTGCAAAGGGACTCCATATGGTGAAGCCCTTGTTAATGGAGCGGGATCGGATAGTCGCCGATCCCGAATCGGCGGCGGTATCATTTTCCGAGTTGGCGCTTTCCAGGGCCGGCGCTGCCATGGGCCCGGAGCTGCCGGTCGGTTGCCATTCAAAGATGGCGCCCGCTTCCGGATGGGACACGATGCCCAGATGGCGGGCATACCATTCCCGCATGCGCGCAGGGTCCGCACATTTAAAGAATATTCCGCCGATTCCGGTCACACGTTGCATGGGCGCATAGTTATACGAACCGAAAGTCGCGCCAGCAGAAAAAGAGGGGCGCGCCGGTCAAATTGCGGATTTGCCTTAATCAGAAATCTTTTCAAAATTAACAAGGATTATCTGGCTCCGCACCAAACATGGCTAATTCTTTTTCAGCAGCATTACTCCATCTTCGACCCGATCCAGTTCTATTTTAATTGCCGTATCATCTGACACCCAACGATCAGGCCCTTCCTCAGCAGGGATCTTATAAACAGAAGTCCCGGGTAGATTTGATTCTATATGGCTGGAAGATACGGATGCACCACTGTCATATTGGACTTTAGAAAAAGTCCCTGCACTTCTCAACAGCAATCCATGCCCTTTTTGAATATGTCCGTATGAGTTTTCAAAATCCGCCCCGACCTGTGCGGACGCATACGAATCGATGAATGTATATTTGGCCGCATCAAACAAGTATACCGGTGCTTCGAAGTCCGCATTGTTATATTTCCAGTGTAACGTGTACGGGCCGATTGACAGGCTCCGGTTGGAACCATTGCTAACAGAAAATTCATCCGCGACACTGAATACATGTTTGTCGTTATCAATCAATCGTACGTTAGTTTCCGAACTTCCATTCCCCGGCTGATTCCCATTACCATTCACAGCAAATGGGTTGATGATTTTGTTACCATTAAAAGCGATTACGTTGTGATGCAAGCGACGCATATTTAAAGAGTATTGTTCGCACTTCGTGCCTGACGATAATACCAGCGCATATTTTTTCGAATCGTTCGTAGTACCAATGCTCTGGGCCGCATTTGGTTCCAGCATATATCTATCATTCCCACTCCATTTTGCGATTGTGTTTCCGGAGGAACATTTACCAGATACGAAGCCAGAACGCAACTCCGCGCTCACTCCGACGGCGCTTCTGCCCGTCACATCCATTAATGGCAACTCCAACCCCTGCCCCGGCTGAATGTATACGGTCTTATTTTGTGGAGCCCACACATCAGTTACGGTGCGGTGGAATGTCTGGCTGTCCGGCTGGCCGAGTTTATTTACGGTGAATACGATTTCACACTTTGGCTGCCAATTGTCATTCGCGCCATTGAAACACTTGCGCATCGCATTCATACCTTCATCATCATCCGGCAGCCGAAAGCGCGTTACGCCGGTTTCAGAATTGCGTTCGTGTTCAACCAATTGAATCGATTTTGAAACCTCCCCGATCTTCGTGATACTGACTGCCACCCGATCGGCTGACGCATGGCCCACTTCTACCGACAACTTGTTAGTGGCCAGGGCATCATAGTACAATAAGTCACTCAACTGAATCGCCCGATCTCCGGACACTGCGGTACTGCGCCGCACCCGGATGTATATTCGCTCGACTCTTTGAGGCTGCATGCGAGGCACCTGCGCGCGCAATTGAGTCAGAATCGAATCGCGTTGCTCATTGGTTAAAGCCAGAAAGGCCGGGTTTTTGGCCAGCGCAGCAATTTGATCCTGTAATTTGCGCGTGTTTTCTACCGATTCCAGTGGATTCTCAGGAAAAATGCGAATCTCATAGGTTCCACTGCGATTCAGCTCAGAAGGCAATACCCGCAAGATGCTGAGTTCAGGGCTTTTATTTTCAATAGACAGTTCATGGCTTTCACCGCCATTTAAATCCGTAATCTGCGCACTGAAGGCATTTTGATCTTTTGCGCTGTGATGAACGGGAATTTGAATACTCTCAACATCCCCGTTTTTGATTTCAAATAAATTGTTGGGCCGCGCCAGATAAAATCCACGATCATCGGCTTCTTCCTGACGGCGCGCCTGTTCCCGGGCCAGCCGCAACGAGCTGATGGCACTTTCCAGACCGTTGCGATGCTCATCCAGAATTTCGGCGGTCGAACGCGCATGCAGCATATCTATGATGTCTTTTTCGGTTTGCGATAGACGCGAACGAATATGCCAGCGGCCGGCATCGCGCCCTTTCTCAATCGAAAATGTAAGCCACGTTTTATTGGTGTACAGCTCTCCGCCCATTACCAGAGTGCGCGTATTATTTTCATATAGAATGGGAACATCGTCTCCCGGAAATATCAGCTCGGGATTCTTATCACGCAAATGCGGGTCCGTGGGATGAATGCGGCCCTCGGTTCCATAATCATAGAAGCGCTCCTGATCGCTGGCCAGGTTGCCGGTAAACACAAACGGAGTCAGTATTACATCGAAGGGAATGGCAAACAAAGCAGCCAGGGTGGCGGGTACGATGTAGCCGTCGCCGTCATATTGCGACTGATATACGGAACCGAATGCACGGCGTGTTAGACCGAAATAACGATGACGGAAGGGAACGGGGCGCTCCCGGTTCATAAAGGTCAGGCACAGGGCATGTATCAAATGCTCGTCGGCGTTTACGTTTGTGGCATTCAAGTTTGGAGATGTCAGCTTTTTTTCGCAATGCGTGATGATGTTATCGTTGTTATTCAGATTATATTCTTTCTCCGTCAGATAATCTCGAATTACGCCGGTTTCAATTACACTTATATCGCGCAGAAAGCGATTTTTTAATTCCTGTATCTTGAGTTGGATAATAGCGGCATCCTCGCCGGCATTGGATCTACTTTGACTCGCACTCAAACTATCAATATCAATCTTCAGCTTTTCCGACCGGTGCGCCAGTTGCACGCGTTGGTCATCTCGCTCCAGCGGATTGTCTACCCGGGATTGTTCGTTGATTTTTATCGGATGCACGGCCAGACCGTCCGGCTGATCGAAATAGGCGTTGTAGCCGGCCGCCGGAATGAGCAATACAACATCGCCAACTAACGCCGGCAGAGCGCCCAGCAACCACCAACCACCGTCCGAGGCGGCATAGTTTTCGCGGCTGAAGGCCATATAACGTCCCAGCAATGCTTTCCGATCGGCTTTGATAAGACCATAGTGGCCGGTACGCAACGGCAGACCCATATCATTGTGCGCGACGCGTACGTCGTGTGGAACGAGTTCGAAAGTAAAGGTCAGAACTTCGTCGTTTTGATCAAAATCATTGATGGTGCGGGCAATTTCTTTGGCCAGTTTGATTTCCTGCGCGGTCACCGGATCGGCCAGATTAAACGTTTCCGCCGCCTGTCCCACAAAATCCAGAAATGCGCCCCGATTCTCGCGCTCCTGAGCGTCAAATTCCACAATCTGGATCTTGATGATGAGAGAATCGCCGTTCAACGGCTTGGGGCCGTATGAGATTTTACTTATTTCGGCGGAGAGGCTGCCATCGGCGATGCGATTCATGGGACCGACAATTTTCACCAGGCGATCGTCTTCACCGGCGGACCCGCCTTCCTGAAACGTGAAAACAATCAAGACTTCGTTTTGATCGTTTAAATCCGGCAAATATTTAAAGAAGGCGTTATCAAAGAAGATGGTATAATTCTCTCCCTGACGGACCACATCGGGTCCGCTATCTTCATAATTGAACCAGGGGCCATATAGCTTCTCCGAAGGGCTTGCTCCGTCTTCGACTCTTTCTCCCGGATTGTGACCGGTCCGAAACATATGCACCGTACCGTTCAGAGTCGCGCAGGCACTCCCGACTGTAAAAAGCAGCACAATCAAAAATAGACGCCGAGAGTCATATACTTTCATATCATTGAGTGTCGACATATATCATATTATATTTTAACTCTAAATCGTTCATATGTATGCCGACTCTCATAAAGCTATCTATCATGCATGTTTGTATGTTTTTATTATAATATCTCCGACCTGCTCGCCGGAAATCGATCGGGTGCGTAATATTGGCGTGCTGGAAACATACGGCATCGGTGATTTGCATTCGGTAGCAATCGACACACAATCGACATGGGATTGCGAATCACAGAAAGCAATGAATACGGAGTTGCAGCCGGATACCGCAAAGACGATCGCAATACAAAATGGAAATGAGGATTCTGCCCGCTACGCGGCCCGGATGCCTTATCTGATGCTACGTATTGACCATTTACCGCCCGACCTCCAAATTCCGGGATTGATTCTGGAGCTTTCTCAGGATCACGGACCCGGTTACTTTTGCTATAACACGTCCGACATTCAGCAGGTGAATCTGTTTTTTCCGGCCGAACACAGCGAGCCTTTACGCGTATACATTCATAATCCCGATGAGAGCAAAGCACGACAGGCCCGCGCGTTTCTAATGGGCGTACAGTCCGACTCACACGGCGAATGTACCGTTTTCGGAATCAGCGCGGCTGATAAAACTCGAAAAGAACAATTACGTCGATTTATTCCCACAGCAGATGCCGTTTTCAGCGGCAGTGTTCGAATGGAATCCTTACGGGCAAGAACGAGCTTATGGGCAGAAATGCAGTTTGCTTTACCGGCCTGGCAGTTTCCATACTACGCATTGACCGAGGAGATCGGCAAACGCAATTCGGTCTGGAATGCGGTCATACCGGCCGGTTGGATTGTGGATACCGTCTGGTTACCGATGGCATGGGTACTGAACCAGACGGCGCCGACGCAACATGCGGTATTGACATTACAAATTCGTGGCTGTCGACTTAATTAAATTGCTTATATAATTCGTGCCATGTTATCTATGCCGAATCTACACAATTCAAACAACCTGCAAATAGTGCACACTGAACAACTCGTCCGCGTCGGTCCAGGCGCATGCCCGTCGCAATCCGGCCGCCACAGCCAGCTTCGTAAAAGCGTCGATTGTATATTTACATGAATTTTCCGTGTGTATGGAATCGCCTTTTTTCATGGCGAAACGATGGCCCGCTACGTGAAAGATTTGATCCACCTTGCTGACCAGATGCATCTCTATGCGGCTCTGTTCGGCGTGAAACCGGGCGTGATGTTCAAAATGATTCAATCGCAAATCGCCCTGCAGTTCACGGTTGATGCGTGTAAGCAGGTTTTTATTGAAAGCGGCCGTATAACCGGCGTGATCATTATAAGCCGCTTCCAGTGTGGCGCGGTCTTTTACCAGATCCACACCGATCAGAATTCCGTCTTTTGCGTGCAACCTGGACGCGATTTGATTTAGAAAACGCTGCGCTTCCTGCGGCTGATAGTTGCCGATGGTTGATCCTGGAAAGAACACTACCCGGCGGGCAGCCGCGTGCGACTCGAACAATCGCCCCCAGCCTTCTACATCGTGAAAATCAAGCACTTCGGGATGGATGGAAATGCGCGGAAACTCGCGGGACAGTTGCCGCGCCGCGTTATGCAAATGTCGGCCGGATATATCCGTGGGCAGATACGCCGCCAGGTCGGGCATTTCGGGCAAAAGCAGCCGAATCTTGTGCAGTGAGCCGGCGCCCGGTTCCAGAATGGCGGCCCGGGGACCGATTTGCCGGGCCATTTCAGCCGCGTTTTCTTCTAATATAGAGAGCTCGGCGCGCGTTACGTAGTACTCTTCCGTCTCACAAATCCGATCAAATAACTGCGATCCACGCACATCATAGAAATACTTACAGGGCAGTCTGCGAGGCCGCGCCCGCAATCCTTCCAGTACCGCCTTTTCAAATTCACGACGCTCGTGTTCGGGCAAACGATCGCCGCCGGATGCAATACTCTCATCCACCGCGGGTGCCGGCGGAGTCTGCAAATCGGATTGTTTTTCTTCAGGTCGCAATGCTCGCTCCTTATCGGGCCAGTCGCAGGCCGGTAAACTGCCAGCGCTGGTGGGCATAGAAAAAATTACGATAGGTTACACGGCGGTGCGAGGCCGGTGTCACACAGGACGCACCGCGCAAAACAAACTGATTGGCCATGAATTTGCCGTTGTATTCACCCGCGTTGCCTTTAAAGGGCTGAAACCCGGGATAGGGCGAATAGGCCCCGGCGGTCCATTGCCAGACGCTATCCATCAGTTGATGTATACGCGCATCCGACCGATTGCATTCGCTCCAGTTGGGCGGATGCAGGCGATTGGCCTGCAAGGATCGTTCAAAAGCCCGGGACGATATTTCTGACTGAGCCGCCACTTCCCATTCGGCTTCCGTCGGCAGACGCGCACCGTACCAACTGGCAAATGCATGCGCTTCATACAGATTGACATGCACAAGCACACCATCCGGACGCAACGTTTGCAGACCGTACATTGTGAACTCAAACCATTCACCATCGCGCTCAACCCAGTACATCGGATGCTTTTGATCACTTGCCTGTAACCAGGTCCAACCATCCGATAGCCAATAAGCAGGATTTTGATAGCCTCCGGATCGCATGAATTCCAGATACTCACCGTTGGTAATCAGCCGGTTGGCAAGTTGAAACGCATGCACATACACGCGATGGCGCGGTCGTTCGTTATCAAAACTGAAATCTTCATCCGCATATCCGATTTCATATAAGCCGCTATCGATATTTACAAACTGCAATCCGTCGCCGGAACTCCCATTCGAAGCGGCATTCTGTTTATCGGTTGAATTTTGAACCTGCCCGGTATCGGCCATCGAATCGCCGTGCCTGAACGCTTCGTCGGCAAGCATGATCGTTTGTTTCGTCGCAGGCATGTAGGCCGGATACATGGGATTCTGAAACAGAGCGTGCTTGATGTCGGTGAGAATTAATTCCTGATGCTGCTGTTCGTGATGCAAACCCAGCTCAATCATTTCGGCCTGTTCTGCTGTTAAGCCCCGATCAAAGAGCCGACGCATATGCTCGTCTACATATCGCCGGTACTCCAGTACTTCCGCCGCGGAGGGTCGACTGATACAACCGCGCCGGTGACGGGGATATTGCCGTCCAATGCCATTGTAATATGAATTGTACAGGTAATTGAAATGCTCGTTGAATCGCCTGTATTCGGGCAGGTGCTCGGCCAGTATCATGGTCTCAAAAAACCAGGTGGTATGCGCCAGGTGCCACTTGGCGGGGCTGGCATCCGGCATGGATTGCAACTGCTGGTCCGCTTCCGAAAGCGGAGCGGTCAATAGTTCACTGTAACCGCGGATATGAGCATACGTATCGTATTTTGGACTGGTTGCGGAAAAAGCCGGGGACGTGGAGGCGGTTTCGGGAAGTTTTAATGGCATGGAATTGTTATTCTCAGACAGAACGCCGGCCTGCTCCGGTGAAAATCAGGCATACACACATGAAGGCCAAATATACCTTCATGTGTGTATGATGCGCACATGCGGGTACGGTTACAAAATAATGTCTTTCAGTCCCTTTTTCACGCCGAATTTTCGAACTATTCGAATTCATCCGAACCAGGCGACGGATCAATCGTTCTGATGAGTTCTCAGGTCTTTTGTTTTCGTCAGTGGCCATAAGACGGTCGGTTATGATTCCAAATTTATTCGCTTGAATTCCGGTATTGAGCACCCAGAGGCCCGGAATTTAAATTTGCCCGGCATCATCATTTTTTGTTGACCATTTTATATGATTAAATATAAGACCGTCCATGAAAGCCTATAGTTGGATTATTTTAGCATCAATTGTTTGCGTTACAGGCGCGACAATTACCATTCAATTAAACTCAACACCTTCGGAAACTATCAGTTATGATAACTTTCTGACAAATCCCTACTCACGTTTGGTACGTAACTTCATTGAGACGGAATTACAGGCCGGAAATGCGGAACAATTGCAGGAGCGTGTGGATTCATTTTCAACCGACTTAACCGCAGGTACCTATAGTGCTTCAGAAGAGGAACTCAACGCGTTCGACTCAAACCTGAACACGATAATCGGAACGGCGGAAGCCATGATAATCGAGGGAACGTACTTCGATCCGTTTGATGAGACAAGACAAACAATCGCCATTCAACAACAGGAACAGGAGATGGATGCGCTGGAAGCGACATTTGAGCCGGGTGATGCGTTTGAAGCCGACTTCGCTTACTTTCAACCGGAACCGAATGATCGCGGTTATCAGGAAAGAAAAAAGGATCTAATTGAAGCCGCTTACAAAGCGCGAAACAGTCTCCGAGAAATGCGAGGTCAACTATGAACGGCGCCATACGGTTTGCTTTCTTTCTATGCGTTCCGGGTTTGATGCTGTCGCTGCCCAATTGTGCCGCGGATCGCTCAACGTTACAGGACAATCCGGGACAATTGCTCCTGTTAATACCGAGATCAGAATCACTCGCTCTGCCGCCAGGCGCCCAGAATGATTATGAAATGCTGATAAACGATATTCACGAGCGGCAAGAATTTTCGTTTCAATCGATTCAAAATATCCGCGTACAGATACAGTTTAATAAAACCCAAACTTCCGATTCGAACAGAACCGCGAATATTGTTCAAATTCGCGAGCAGGATTCGGGTCGCGTGGCTTTCAAATCCATAGCCGATCCTTCCGGTCATGTGGCCGGCGAAATGACGGTTATGAATACGGTCGAATCTCTGAATCTGGAGTTCGGCTCCAATGGAAAATCTTATTCCGTGCCGGTTTCGACGGAGGATCTTATAGAATTAAATCGGGATATTAACATGCTGAGCGCCGCAACCGACCCGGATGTGGCCGACACGGATTCGGACGGCGTGCCGGATACCAACGACGATTTTCCGGAAGACCCTGGCAGAGCTTCGATTGTAAACTACCCTTCCAATGGCGGGGAATATACGCTGGCATTTGAGGATTTGTATCCGGTTCAGGGTGACGCGGATTTTAATGATTACGTAGCGCAGATTCGCATTCGTGAAGAATTGAGCGCCACCGGGCAGATTGCCAGAATTCAGGCTTCCATTAGACACGTGGCGCGCGCGGCGGGATACAAACATTATTTGAAATGGGACCCCGGCATCGGCGCCGCCGAAATCATTCAACGGCAGTACTCGCCCGAAAATGAGTTAAAGAAAGAATCCCGACAAACTCTGGCAATCATCAACAGCATATCGCTGACCGATCGCAGCGATCGAACCATCCGCCAGTCCAACGCGCAGATGGGACAGGATTTCATTCCCGGGGATACTTTTCTAATCGAGTTGATTCCGGATGCGCCCATCGAACGAGATGCTCTGGGCACTCCGCCCTATGACATTTATCTGTATGTAGTCGATTCCGGCAAAAGCGTCCATTTTTCCGGCCGGTACTATGATGAGAACGGCAAGGATCGTTATCTCGATCCGGACGGTTTTCCCTGGGCGCTGCTCATTCCGGTCGATTGGCGCTGGATGTACGAACGTCAGAACATACATACGGCCTATCCACAATTTCGCCCCTGGTATACGTCCGACGGACAGGATTACAAAGACTGGTACATCTTTCCGGATGAATCTTTAGTGGCCGGTGTTCCACCCGGATTCGATTTGATCGCTGAAGTCAGTCAAATATGCACCGGCGAATGTCAGACTGTGGAAGCTGAAGAATTTCCCCTGTATCAACTGACCACCGCAGAAGTCGACTTTATGAACGAAACCACAGGGCGATTGAATCAATCCGGTGAAGAACAAAGCATCGTACACGAGGCGTACTCCGACTATGCCCGGGTATTTCGCGGCGAACATCCCCTGGTTTCACCCGCTCTGGTCGAGAGTTCTATTTTGAGCGACCTGCGTCAGGTACGCGGCATTGTGCGTAACAGTCGCACGTATGAGTTACAACGCCTCAATAAGACTATTCTCGGTCGGATAGTCGAGCTACGACGATTCCGGGAAATCAATGACGGTACGATTCCGGAAAATTTTCTCCAGGCGGAAATGAAAGGATTAATCCACTATCGACGCGCCATACTGGATGAGCTCCAATCCCGGGAGGAAGAACGATGAGCCCTAAATTTCAAACCATCGTCTTACTTCTATCAGGCCTGGCTTCAGTTTTCGCAATCATCAACCCGATTGCCGCCCAACCTCCCATACTTCCGGGTGAGGATTGCGTCATTGTATGTCCGCCGGACCCGCGCTACGTATGCGCCTGCATACCGACCGGTCCGGGCACGCCACCCTCGCCCGATGTGGGCGGCGATCCGGCTTTCAGTATTCCGGGCCATCTCTCGATACCGGCATTTGATCCCAACAGTACGGTGCCCTTGAATTCCATATCCGCGTCCGCTCCTGATCCTGCCGCTATTCGCTTTACCATGCTGGGCGACAGTCGCACAAACTGGGTGCCCGGATATCCGCCATGGAGGGATCTGCTTGATGCCTTTAAGAATCCCGCATGCGGTCCACATACGAATTTTGATAACTTCGGTGCCCCGGGCAGCACTA
>JAGRMX010000079.1 GCA_020441025.1 Leptospiraceae bacterium | reverse complement strand
TGGAAACACACTTGCTAAACGCCGATTATTTAAATTACAAACCGAATCGGTTTGCAATCTCGGTCTTTTTCTCATGAAAAAGTTCGTTGGGAGCCAGGCCATCTTCGTCGGCTGCATATTCGGGCTTGATGCGTGCTAAGAAATACATATCGATCTCGCCCTTACCGCGCGCGGCTTTCTTCCCGCGATACTGACATTCAAATAGATCCTGGACCAGTGTATGTGTTTCGTCGGAAATGTTGATTTTGCCGGGCTCGCCGGACGATTCCATCCGACTGGCGGTATTTACAGTGTCGCCCCAGATATCGTACGCAAATTTGTTTTTGCCGATTACACCGGCAGTAACTGATCCGGTGTGAATCCCTATGCGAATTTGCCAGTAGCTGAATCCGAGGGCGGCCTTTACTTCGGCCATCTGTAAAATAAAAGCGCGGATTTCCAGAGCCGCGAGGCAGGCGTCAATGGCATGTGTTTGATTTAATAACGGCAAACCACCGGCGCACATATATGAATCACCGATGGTTTTTAATTTTTCCAGGCTGTTGCGTTCAATGACCTCGTCGAATTGCGAGAATAGTCCGTCCAGCTCGCTGATTAATTCATGCGGAAGCATTTTAGCGGAAGCTTCCGTAAAGCCGACAAAATCCGTGAACATTACGGTTACACTATCATAAAATAAAGGTTCGACGGTGCCTTCACGTTTCAATTCATCCGCCACCTGCGCCGGCAATACGTTGGCCAGTAGCCGATCCGAGTCGGCCTGGGCGATTTTTGTGGCGCGGAGCAACTCAATGGCACGGATTGTGCCGGCAATTTGCGCTCCCATTCGCTCGGCGAATAATAGATCACTGCGTTGCAATCCGGCGGCGGGTTGAGAACCGGAGTAGCACAACACTCCCAGTGTTTCTCCATCCACGACCATAGGCATCTGGATCAACCAGTTGACATTTAATGCTTCCGTAATAGCGCGATCTACAGGGTGACGCTCTAACCAGGCGCGGCTTACGGTTTTTGCGTAAAAGACTTTCTGACGCTTGAAAGTACGGCTAATCGTTTCGTTTTTATTTCCCGGAATAGATATGTTTCGTATTATTTCCGGTAACGAATCGGGATTCAGAAATTCGTCTCGCAACGATACCAATCGCAATTCCAATTGATCGGAGTCGTCGTTAAAAATATAAATTCCCAGGCAATCCGAACCGAATCGATCCCGGGCGACATCGGCGATGACCCGGGCAATTTCATGGAGATCATTGCTTTCATTCGCTTTTAACGCCAGACTGGCCAGCACCTCCGCCTCCTGTCGGGCCGTTTCGGCCGATTTTTGAGCTTGTATCAACTCGGCGGTGCGGTTTTCTACCTTTCGCTCCAGATTATTTGAAAGGTCTTCGCTGGTATTCAAAGCCGCCGCGTAGCGAAATCCGATAACCAATGCCTGTGCGAAAACAAAGCCAATCAATCCGATGGAAGTGTAATTCGGGGAATTTCCATAAAGAAAATTTATTACAATATCATGAACGATTCCCGCACCCAGTAAAATAAACCCGGATAAAAAGATCAGAGCAGATGGTCGCCTGCGTAAGACGGCCCTCAATGGTACATAAACCGCAATGGGCACGAATAGCAAGACTACCAGTTGAAAAACAGGCAGCACGCTCGTGTAGACAAAAATGGGTAACGCCAGTGTACAAACCATCAGGAAGCCGGCACCACAGAATAAATTGCGCAGGCGCCGTGGATATTCGTCCGGAAACAGTTCGTAGGCCAGCATGGAAAAAAACGCGAACGAAAGATACAATCCCAGATACTCCAGCGCCATATCCAGTTCAAAGGGCATCTGCGGAAATACGATGTGAATGACCTCGTTGCCGGTTAAAGTCGTACGTAATGCGATGTACAGACTGTACGTTCCGGCCCAGAGTGCGGTTCGATTGGTTCGAATGAGATGCAGGGCGACCAGATAAAATCCAAACAAAAGAAACACCGCGGCCAGCATGGCCTGCCAGATCTGATTCTGTTTTTCCTGAAGGACGATTTCTTTATATTCGCCCAGTTCCGGCGCTACGAGCATACCTCCATTGCGATGGGCGAAGTTAGCCACTTCAATCGTAATGAGCGCCGTGCCGTCTACTTCCGGCTCAAAGTTTACTATTATCGGCTTCACCACATGTTCCGTCGTTTCGGGAGTACGTCCGGGAATGCCGACCTGCATTGTCACATCCTGCACCCGGACGCGCATGGCGCTGTCCACCGCGTTAATGTAAAGTGCCGGGGAATGTATGTTCTCAGGTAAGATCACTTTCAGCCGATAGGTGCCGTACGTCAGGGCACCCATAGCCTGATTTCGTACCTGAAAATCATTCCATGGTCCGGGTGCCAGTAGACCGGATTGATCGGATGGTTGAATATCCATGGCCAGTTTTTCAGGATAAAATTTCCATTCGCCTGTCAGTGGCACAATGCCCGCTTCCGGGAAATTCCATTGACGCAAATCGAGTACCCCGGCAACGGCTTTCGGAGGAGACGTCGGATGCTCAACGCCACTACAGGCGCCGAGCGTTACCATGAATACCATCGGTAAAATCCGATTCGCACGGATGAGTTTCAATGCGGTTGCCATCATACTGCACTGATCAGAAGCACCGACCGGGCGGAATGCTTAAGCGCATGGATTGAATCTCTGGCTGAGATGGAAATGGAATCATTCGGAAAGTTCAATAAACTCGCGTAAGGCGATATCCCTGTTGCTCCAGCAAATGCAACATGCCGGCTTCTCCGGGTAAATGCGCCGCTCCCACCGCAACGAATGCGCCGCCCTCCGCCAATCGATTTTGCATGGCCCGCACCATTATGGCGTTGCGCTCAACCACCAGGGTGAGGTGTAATTTTTTTTCGGCCTGTTCTTCTCGACGCAATTGCTCCGGTGGAACGCCTTTATCATAATCTACCGTCGAATCATCCGCAGCCATATTTAATTCGAATCGTTCGGAGTGTTCTCCCGATTCGTCGTCGGATTGAATCAACACGCCGATTTCCCGCTGCAGGTACATTTGAATCAGGGCTTCGCGTGCATCGCGATCATCCGACCCGTAACGCATACTTTTACGCAGCAGCAGTACCTGTTCTTCATCCGTAAGGTTTTCGAATCCGGAAAGATGCTCGTCGATCGTTTCCAGGGCGTGAACGGATTTTCCTTCACGCAGAGCCCGGTTGTACAACCAGCTATCCAGATTCAAGCGATTGGCTTCTTCCAGATCCATGACCGGTTGCTGAGACATGAGCAACATGGCCGCCCAGGGTTTTAAACGCAACACCATGACATCCGGCAAACCGCGCCCGCGCATGGCGGTGCGCACCAGTTCATATGTGTCGGTGCCGCATACGTTCCGCAGATTCTTATCACTGCCGGGCGCATAAAAAAAACGCGCACTCATCTGCAACATCGTGGCCGTGTCGGCTTTCACTTCCATCGAATAGCTGCGTGCCGATCGAAAAGCGGAATCGACTTCCCGGGGTAAATCCAGAACCCGTCGATCGCTCACATGAATGGTGCCGAACAGATAGGCGGGCGCTACATCATCGGTGGGGTGCTCGATCTTCCAGAGCAATCCATAATTGTAGCGCTCCAGTTTGGATGGGGTCGTCCGATCCTCAGTTCCCCGATTGTTTTCGATTTTATTCTGTGTCGGCAAAGAATCGTGCTGAGAATTGGCCGGTCCGGTTACCGCATCGGCATGTGAATCGGCACGCGCGAATGCAGGGCCGGACAGGAGCAGCAACAGTGCCGTGCATACTGCCAGGCTCGCGCTGCGCACGGCACACGGCCACAATCGCGCTTTTTGGTAAACGCGATGCGGGTCATGGCGGCCCACTTTGCTCTTCGTTCTGTTAATTGACTCAATCATTATCTGCGCTGTTTAACAAAACCTGCCGAGGTTATGCGATTTGTTCTGTGCTCAGTTATCGGATTCCATTTCATCCGCCAGGCGCGAACCGGCTTTTTCATTCACAAACATCAACAGAGAGCCGCCGATCAGGAACAGCAATATGATGGAAAAAATACCCGCGCGGGTCGTTCCAAACAACAATCCCACCGATCCCATTAACGTCGGTCCGATGATGGCCGCGAATTTGCCGATCATATTGTAAAATCCGAAGAACTCGGCGGATTTATCTTCCGGAATCAATCGGGCGAACAGCGAACGACTCAGGGCCTGCACGCCGCCCTGGGATGTTCCCACCAGGAACGCCAGCACGTAGAACTTGGGAATGCGCGCGAATCCAAAATCAATCGTGCGTTTATCCAGAAACAACGCCGCGTAAATGGTAATCAGGATGTACACGAAAATGCCGATCATAATCCACACTTTGGGACCGTGCTTCTGACCGCCCCAGCCGAATAAATACGCAAAGGGAAAAGCCACGAATTGAACCATTAAAAGCGCGGTGATCAAATCGCCGGTACCGATACCCAGAGTGGCGCCGTAGTTCACAGCCATTGCGATGATGGTGTCGACTCCATCGATATAAAACCAGTAAGCCAGTAAAAACATAAAAACCACTCGCAATTTGCGAATCTCTTTAAAGGTAATTGCCAGTTGTCCGAATCCTTCTCGGGCGGCCTGGAAAATGCTGACCCGGGAATCGCCGCCGGGTTCACGCACGCGCAACAGCAACGGCAGCGTAAAGATGGCCCACCAGATGGCGACAGTCACAAATGAAAGCTTCACCGCGAAGGCCTGGGCCAATCCGAGAATCGAGCCGATCCGATCCTGCACCGCCTCCGGCGCGCGCAACCAGGCGGATTCAATTTGATTCAACTGCTGCCGATAGGTCCGGGCCTGTTCGGTATTGCCTGCCTGCGTTTCCAGATTCACCAGATTGCGCAGAGTCGGGGCATACTCGGGATGATCGCTGACTTCATCCGCGCCCATTTCTTTTTGCGCGATGTCACGCGCCTGTTCGGCATAGCGCCGCGCTTCGGCTTGATTGCCCTGACGCAGATAAAAAGCGGCCAGCAGATTCAGGTTTTCTATGTACAGCGGATCTTTTTGGTCGAATGAGTTGCTCCGGGTTTCCAGTGCGGCCAGCAGTTCCGCTTCCGCTTGCGACATGCGGCCCTGTGCTTCGTACACCACCGCTTTATCCAGATTGGATTCGGTGAGCATGGGACTTTCATTGCCCAGATTTTCGATGCGGATTTCGTGAATATGTTCCGTAGTTTGCATGGCCGCGTCAAACCGACCCAGCTTGATCTGGACGCGGGCCAGCGCCGCCAGGGGAATGATGAACTCGGCGTCTTCTTTTTCATCGCCCGGTCGCATCAAAGCGTTGCGACGGATTTGATAGCTTTCTTGATATATTTCAGCGGCCCGGTTGTAGTCGCCCTGTAGTTCATAATGCCGCGCCAGATTCTCTTTGAACTCCGCCATGGCGTTTGCTTCGGGGCCCGCTCCGGTAGCGATACTCTGAATGGCGGCGGTATGCAATGCCAGCGCTGATTCCAGATCGCCCTGTTGGTCATTCAGGCGGGCCATGATGCCCTGCATTTTAGCCAGGTCTTCATTGTCTTCGCCGGGGTTGTCTTGATAATGAGTCAGCAGTTCGTTGTAGATTTTTTCGGCTTCGTCCAAATCGCCGCCGGTTTCTTCCAATAAAGCCATGCGGTATTTCCACTCCAGCAAATCCGCATCCGTATCTCCGGAAGTCGCTCCGGGTTCCGGGCGATTGGCCCGCCAGTTACTCGTGGCGGTTTGTAGCGATTCTACTCGCATCTGGTTTTGTCCATCCACCTCGTTGCCCAGCCGCACCAGGTCGGGATTTTCCAGTCCGAACAATTGGGGCATAAGGAACATCAGAACATTAGCAATGAATAATATGCCGCCGCCCAGGTAGCCCATGGAAAAACCCAGGCCGGACACTTTATCTACGTCCGCGTCGCTGGAAACACTCACAATCAATGAGTCGTACGAAATGTTGGCCGCCAGCCAGAATACGTACGACAGCGCGTAGATGGCCGCCGCCAGCGGCCAATTGCCCTGTTGCACGAAATACAGAGATCCGGTGAGAATAATGCCGACACCGGCGAATCCCATCAGCATGCGTTTTTTGGCGGAACCCCGGTCGGCAATCACGCCCACAATCGGAGCGATGCAAAAGACCACAATGGCCGCCGCTGAGTTGGCGTAACCCAGCCAGGCCTGCTTGGCCACTTCGGAAAGTGAACTGGCCCAATATTTATTGAAGAAAACGGGAAAGAAGCCGGCCAGCACGGTGGTGGCCCAGGAGGAATTGGCCCAGTCGTACATGGCCCAGGACACAGCACCTTTTTGGAACCTGGTTTTCATAAACACTCCGGTTGATTCTATATTTTCGGGGAGCGTCTCCCCGTATGGATCGGATTCGGTAATTGTGAAAAAATCACCACTATTGGGTTGTGTGTATTGGGTACGTCAATAGAAAGTAGCCGCCCTATGAAAATGTTTAGAACTGATTGCCGTGAGTTGCGTTTACCCGGGTGGAAACCGGATGCGGCATGTATCCGATAATAAGTCCGGTCGATCGGCGCGGGTGGCGGATGGTTCGACCTGAAAACATGACAATCCGGTGAAACCGTTATGAAACCGGTCGCATTTACGGTCCCGGATTCCGCCGTCGGCCCGAATTTTCAATAAGAGCTCATCTTAAAACTATAGTGAGTTGACACTTCACTCCGAATATGACAGAGGGATGTATCGTCAGTACGATTACGGTTATGCTATGTCACCTTTCCTCCGACGCCACGGACGGTTCTATTTATTCATTCTTACTGTAACCGGTTTGCGCCTTGCGCTCGCTCTGACACAGGCGATTCACCCGGACGAAGCCTATTACTGGGTCTGGTCTACGAAACCGGACTGGGCTTATTATGATCATGCCCCGGGCGTGGCCTATTACATTCTGTTCTTTACCACATTATTCGGGGATACCCACTTCGCATTGAAGCTGGCGGCTTCCTTCGCCACACTGCCGGTGCTGTTGTTCTGCTACCATGCCATGCTGCGGCTGGAATTCGGTCGGGCGCGTATCTGGCTGGTACTGCTGGCCATGACGATTATTCCCGGGTTTATGGGCGGTTCCTTCTTCACCGTGCCGGATACGCCGCTGATGATCTTCTGGACCATGGCGTTATTGGTGACCATTCGCTATATTCAGGAGCGCCGTGCGCTGGATTTGTATTTGATGATGATTGCGCTGGCTCTGGGAGCGCTCAGCAAATACAACATGATCGGCTTCGGTTTTACTTTGATTCTATGGTTCATCCTCAATCCGCGCGAGTATTATTTATTAAAAAACAAACACTTCTGGATCGGAGCCGGAATCGCTCTGTGTATGTTAAGCCCCATACTCATCTGGAATTTAAAAACCGATTGGGGTACTCTGGAGGCCGTGCAGTACATGCGCTCGGCGGCCGGTCGCAGCAATCGCGGTCTGGCTCCGTACATAGTCGGACAGATGTTGAGTTTTTCACCCCTCTGGTGGTTGGCATTTATGGCGCTGATGCCGGGGTTGGGCATCTGGATTCTGACCCGTCGCTGGAAAGCATTGCGCGCCGCGGCCCGGGCGCACCGCGAACCGTTATTTAAGTATTTCAAACAGCAGATTAAGGAACGCTGGAAGATGATACAGGTCACCGCCGGTTTGAATATTGAAACCGGTTCTCTTTCTGACAAAGAGATTCAGTTTCAGCGCTTGCGTTCCGCGCGACGCTTGATGGTCATCAACGCGCTGGTCATGCCCGTCTGGTTTTTATTTTTATCCACCGATCGTTCCGTGCAGGCCAACTGGGTCTTTCCCTCATACCCCGCCATGCTGATGGTCATGGCTTACTATATACCGCCCCTGGATCGGGGGCGTATCATGCGTACATTAAGGTATGCATACATCACAACCGTCGCCGTTGGATTGTTGATTGTACTCGGCATGGACGCGTTTATTATTTCCGGAACGACAATAGTGCGTAAAACGCAATGGAACATATCACCGTATTTGATTCCGGGGTATCGTCTGGACGGGTTTCAAGAAATCATAGAGCGCCTGGAAGCGGAGCGCGAACGTACCGACCCGGAGGCGGGACTATTGGCACAGCGTTACCAGGATGCGGCCGTCGCCCAGTGGTACAATCAAAAGCGGGAGTTTGTCGGTTCGGCCGCCATCATGGAGCGCAGCCAATATTCATACTGGCCGGCACTGGAAGAAGGACATAACTACTTTTTCGTTTATATAAATGAAAATCCGGGCATCAAAATGGCCACCTTCTTTGAGGCGGTGCTGGAATACATGTTTGAGAAGGTAGAGCCGTATCCCGAGATGGAAGTGGTGCGCGACGGACGAGTCATCAAACGATTCAAAATCTGGTATTTGCAGAACTACATGTATTCCTGGCACAAGCCGCTGGTGGATTACATGAATACCGGCGCCATATTGCATTTAATGCCGGGATTACAGGAAGAAGCATCCAGTCTGACCGGCGCGGAAAATCAAAAGAAGAATCAGGAGATTTTTCAGCGCATGTACGCTTCCAACCAGGGTTGTATGATGATGCAAAAGCCGGATAGTATTCTGGAGCGCATCCGTAATCTCATCGAAACCGGCAGTGAAGGTGTTTGCGTGGAATTCAATCCGCTGGATTTCTACGGCACCGACCCGGCGTCCAATAATAACGGGGAGGGACGTTGATGATCGGCCGGAACCAAATTCAGCATGCAACTTCGTCCGGTGTGCGCTTCGTTGTCGTCATCGTTTTTTCGGGTTTGATTGTACTGGGTGTAACCACCTGTGATGCGAATCGATCGGAGCCGGTTCCGTCCGCCGCGCTCGATTTTCCCGGCTTCATGCGGGTGACTACCGATCGGATGTGCGCGAAAATGTTGCAGTGTTATGAAAAGCTGTACCGCGCGCTGCCCCCCAATGCCCGTCGCCAGATAAACGTGCAGAGCTGTCGCGAGAGCGCGTTGCATAATCTGGACGCCAAACTGGCCATACATACGCCCGAAATGCGATTGTTGAGCGAGCAGTGTTACGGCGCCATGCTGGCGACCGAATGCCACGAGTTCGGAGCCATCGCCCTGTATCATCCCGCCTGTCGATTGCTGCGCGAAGAAGTGGACCGGGCGCATCGGAACCGATAAACGGCCTCCCCTGGAACGAGAGGTGCGCCCGATCACCCATAGCAATCCCTGATAAAAACGAGCGGCATGCTATGGGTTTAAAATGTGGAATTGAAAACCGGCGTACAGGCCGGCTTCAGTTTAGGAAGAGATCAGGCCAGCAGATCCAATTTGGTTTGCGTTTCTCCCTGAGACACACGCGATTCCGCCGATACTTTAATCAGCTTGTTCGCCATATCCTGGGACGCGTCGGTAATCTGCTGATTCAGATTGTTGATCATATCCACCGATCGGGAAATCTGATTCAACGCCTGGGCCTGATTGAATCCTGAGCCTATTTGCATTGGTTTTCTCCCCGGGCGGAGTCCGCCCACTGTACCTAACGGAATAAAACGAGGCCGGCCTGAGGCTCATTTTGACATTTTTTTGCCTTTGGGGCGGTTTTTTTCTACATAAGTATGTGAATCCCGCCGATCAATCGGACTTTACAACACGTCCGCAAGCGGTTTACAGTATCCAGATCGGAGCAATTCAGGAAGATTGGTTCGAAAAACCGATCACCACTACCCATGACCGCCAGTGGATGACACCGGAGTACCCCATGCGATACGTCGCCCTCAGCCTGTTGATTCTGGCAAATATTCTCACTACGGCCTGCACCAATCCTAAACAGATCACCCCGACCGGTGGAAATGTGCTGTTATTGTTCGCCCGGGATGTCACCGATGAGTGCGAACCAATGGCCGATCTGACCACCGGATCATTGCGCCCGCGCAACTTTCAGGAAGCCCAGAATATTTTGCGCAATGCGGCGGCGGACATGGGGGCCAACGCGCTATTATTCGAAGTGTTTGTGCCCGGACAGGAAGGTACGGGCAAAGCTTTGCGATGTTCGCCGGAGTACGTAGCGGGGTACGAGCGGGAACGCACCATTCAGGATGACAATCAGGCGCCGATTAACCGCTATGAAGTGCAGGCCGAAACCGTGCTGGATCCCTCCGAACGGATATTGTGGCAACGCTGTAGCTACGGACAATATGCCGATCAAAACCAATGTCGGGGCGCGTCGGCGCCGTACAACTGGCGTAGCGCTCTGAACTATTGTAAAACTCTCACGCTACAGGACAAACGCTGGCGGCTGCCGACCGTGGATGAACTACGCAGTATCACCGAACGGGTACGCAACAGCGGCATTCTGATCAATTCCACCGCCTTTCCGGGTACCCGTGCTTCAGTGTACTGGACCAGTACTCTATATGAAGAGAAGAATAACGTGATATGGGTCGTCGATTTTGAAAACGGCCAGTCTTTTGGATACGGCAATCAGAACATGGGCTACGTGCGTTGTGTTTCGGATGATACCCAGTCGGCCGAAGAAGAGTGAAGGTGATTCGAATTATTCTCGCGCCGATTCTGGCAATACTATACTGGCCCCTGGGATATTTGTATCTGGGCGCAATGCGTCGCTTTATAAGTGCGGTCTTGCTGGTAAGCAGTGTCCCGGTTTTGCTGGGGCTCTGGATCGGGCTGTTGCCTCCGTTGGGTAGCTTTTCATTGATACTCGTCTATGGTTTACCAATCGGCCTCGCGCTGCTGGTTGTA
>JAGRMX010000078.1 GCA_020441025.1 Leptospiraceae bacterium | reverse complement strand
ATCCAGGTGGCGTTCATTTTCCAGATGTTCAATGATCCAGTTACGGCGGGATTCATCGCGAATATAAAAGAACTCGGCCCCGATGGAATCGCAATACACCTTTTCCATGTGCTGGATGATATTGCGCAGCGTGTCCTGTTTTTCTACGCCGGCAATATGGGCCCGGACCACCGCGTCCAGGTCCGACTCGCGCATGCCGTGATCTTCCAGATTCAGGTTATAATGACTGCGGGCGTTTAATCCCAGCGGATCGGTGCGGGCCGAGAAATGACCGTGCCGTCGGTAAGCCTGCAACAACAGCAGAACTTTCAGATTCAGATCGGAAATATAACCGCGATCGGTGCTGCTGAGTTTGGGTATGTGGGGAACGCCGCCGGAATGGGCTCCGTTCCCATTGTTTTCATTTTGCTCGAAGGTATCAAAAAATTGGCGCCATTCCGGCGATACGGCAGACGGGTCCGTCTGGTACCGCTGGAATTGCTCTTCCAGAATGCTCAGGTTCTCGGGGCTGAAAACCGAATCGTCGGGTGGATTCCGCATAGAGTGGCAGGTCTGACACGAGTATGGGAAATCAACGGCGTCCGAAGGGCAGCAGATTGATTTGACGGGAGCGTTTGATTTCGCGGGCAATCTTGCGCTGCACCCGGGCGGTGGCGCCGGTCATGCGACGGGGTAAAATTTTACCGGTGCGAGAAATGAATCGTTCAAGCACTTCGGGATGTTTATAATCAATCGTCAGGTTACGGGTATCGAGTACCTTTTTGCGGTATCGCGGTCGCTGTCGCTTGCGATCCTGCTGCTGATCTCCATCTCGGTCGCCTCCGCGATTATCTCCGCGATGGTCTTCACGACCGGATGATTGGCTGGATTGTTGTTCGCTCATGGACTCCTCTTGCCTACTGCATGCAAATGTATGGACAGGTTGTCCACATTTTCCCGGTAATAATATTGGTAAAGCCCAATTTTATGTCGGAAAAACAGGGTCAATCCCGTATCGCGATCGGACCTTTATTCGGCCTCGGCCAGGATTTCAGCCATAAATTTTAATGAGCGTGCCCGCTGTTCCGAAGCTGTCGGATAGCTCTCTTCATCCGGGGACAGCTGCATGGATTTTTCGGCCTTGAGACGGTTGAAAAATCCAAAAGCGGGCCGGGGTGGATTCCAATCGTCTTCCAGGCTGACGGCCGCCATCACCTCGGGCTTGAGTTGTTCGGTCCAATTCAAGGGATCAAACAGGGGCAGATTCTTCTTTGAACGGGTATACAGACGCGTATTGCGTGAAACGAGATGTTTGATTTCCTGGGCCAGGTCGGAGGTAGATTCCTCCAGCCAGGACTGCAACCAGAGAAAGGAAGGCCGTTCCAGCACCAGGGCGCGCACGTTTTCGGACATTTGAGTGGCGGCGAATACCGCCAGCGCCGCGCCGAAACCCCGTCCGATAATACCAATGCGTTGCATATCGATGCTTTTTTGCAGACGCAGGAAATCTACACAGCGCACCGCATCCAGGTACGCTCGATACAGGTAACTGGCTTCGGCATCCGCCAGACCCGCATCGGCACACAGTTGCTTTTCGCGTAACTCAAGATCACTGCCGGCGCTGTGCGAAAAAAACTCGGTTTCATGTCCGCGCAGTTGCACGGTCAACAGGGCCAATCCCTCACCGGAAATATGACCGCTGCCGTCTATTTGTTCGTGGTAATCATGAAAGGCAATTACCGCCGGCAATTTGCCCCGGCGGCGTGGTACGGTGAACAGGCCGTGCAGACGATGGTTATCCAGACCGGCAAAATTGACTTCGCTGAGGGACTCGCGACCGAGGGAACGAGAGAGCACCAGACGGGATCGCGGGTCTACGTTGACTCGTTTGAGCGCCGTCATGCCTTTCTGCCAGAATCGATTCAGGTCCGGTGGCGATTGAATCGAAGGAAAGGTCTGAAAACAATCATCGAAGCTGGCTTTCATGAGCGTGGTTCTGTTACAGACGGAGCAGTCCGGAGTCGGTCATGGTTCGACGGGGCTTTCATTGCCGCGGTTATGCCGACATAATGCCATCTGAATCGCTCCGACTTTTGCACCGGCATGGTTATTTTGACAGATGAGACGTAAAGCAAAGAAATTCTATCGGCCGATACTGTACTGGATCGAATTACGCATCGGTGAGTGCCTGACACGAGTTTGAAGTCCGTTCCGGACGAGGCCAAAAGTACATTCTGGCACCGCGCATGGAAAGTGCGTTATGGAAACGCGAAACGTAAATCTTCATTTTGATTGATCTAATCCAGCGCTGTCACAGACTGCTGTAATTCGGGGACGCATATGAAAATAGTCGAAAAAGGAACTACGGTTAGTTACACGGCCGGTGATATTATCTATAGACCCGATTTTCTGGTCCAGGATCCCGGTGCATTCCTGATACTGGACGGTGAGGTAGAAGTAACGCGCAAGTACACACCGTTGCAGAAAGAAGTCTTCGTGCACGGACCCGGTGAATTGTTCGGTGTGCTGGAAATTTATACGGGCGGCACCCGACAAACCGAAGCCCGGGCGCGGGGCGACGTGCGGGTGATCGCATTTACCCGGGCTCAACTGGAACGCAATATGGTGGCGGATTTGAATTTCGGTATTCTGGCCATCCGGGTATTGAGCAAGATGCTGCGTCAGTTAAATTCTAAAATTAAAACCCTGAGTTGAGCAATGTTTGATACGGAACCAATTGATAAACATGACCTGTTGAAACTGGGCTTTGAAGGTGAGCGCGCCATCACGGCCGAGCTTTTCCTTAAGTATGGCAAGACGTTCGGTGCCCGACAGATTATAATCCGGGAAGGCGAGTTCGGTCGCGAAGTATACATGATCATCAGCGGTAAAGTGGTGGTCACCGAACGCCTGCAAAAGGGTTCCTACAAGGTACTCAACAGCCTCGGACCCGGTGAGATCTTCGGTGAAATGGCTTTGATTGAGGACGCGCCCCGCTCGGCCACGTTGATTGCGGCCACGTCGGTTAAATTATTGCAATTAACCAAAGACGAATTTGAAACGATCTTTAAAAGCCATCCGCGCTGGGCGCTGAAGATTTTGACGGCCCTGGGTAAGCGTATATTGACCGGTTTCCAGCACGTGGAGAACCACTATGGTGGCCGTTGATGTAGAAGTCCAGGCGGTTGAGACCGATAGCGGTCTACAGATTCGATTACCGGGTAAAAAGCCCCGGGGCTTTTCCGCTTTCTTACTACGGCGTACACCGATTCCTTTTCTGATTCAAAACTTCCTCGAAATTCAGGTAAATCGTAAAGGGGAGTTCATTGAGGAAGGTCGCTTACCGGATCGTGTATTGCGCACTCTCTCCGAATACGGTTTGCCGGACAGCGAGCCGGAATCCTTTTTCCTGGATGACCGTCGGACCTACCGTCTGGGATTGCTTACGCTTAACAATCATGGACACCAACACATTCACCATGAACGACAGGTACATCTGTTCTGTGAAGGACTGGAGCGCTGGCTGACTATCGCCGGGCGGAAGCAGGGCCAGGATTTTCGTATTGTCCCCATTTTTCATCTCGAAGACGTGTATCCCCATCGCTTTGTGCATTTCATACCCGTAGCCGCCATTGTCTGGCGAGCCGAATCGCCCTGGCTGGAACAATGGCTCGGTCGTTCTCAGATCATTCGATTACCCGCAGCAAATGAAATTCGATGCGCGGGACACGCTCAAAATGAACAGCGATCGAATGCCGCGGTTCGCGACGAAAACAGCATTTCGGCCGAGGCGCTGCCGACGAAGGTCGATGCGTATTCACATTCGCAACAGGCGGTAAAAATCCGGTCACGGGTTGCGGCCGAATCACCTGCAATTCATAAACAATCGCCTTCATCCGATGCGGGCAATAACGGACAATCCGTATATCGGAACGGCAACGGTCATAAGCCTGCTCTACAGGCAGAGCAGGCGACGGTCGTGTCCGTCCCTGATTCGTTCGCCGGTAAAACCGTAGATGCTCATCAAAATCAGACGCTAACCGCATCGAGTGGAAGCCCATTGTCCGCATCCGAATCGAATCAAATTGATTCGGCCGCGCATAATTCCGATCCCATATCCTATTGTGTGGCCGGTACATCTCGAGGCCGACCGGCGCGTCGCTATTTCTTAAAGAAAGAAACCACCCGGGTTCGATTGGCGTTGTTGAGCGCGCCCGAACTGGCCGCTCGCACTCAACTGGCGTTTTTTGATCGGATGCAATCCCGTCCGCATCCCGTCCGGGAACACCGTGATATGCTGCGCAGCGGTTTGATTCGTACCGATCATGCCAGTCTTTCCCTGGAAATGAAAACGAACGGCGAGTTTGTCGGATTGACCAGCGGACTCAGTTTGCTCATCTGGCGGGCCGGCCAAAAACGGGCCGTCTTGATTTCATCTCAGCCGACGGAAGACCATCCTGAACAACGGGTGCGCGGACTGCGTGGACAGCTGCACCCGGGCGATATGCTGCTGATGCTACCCGGACGATTGACCGGCGCTGAATGGCGTGAGATCGGTGAATTGCTCAAATCAGCCGGGAATCGCGCTCCGCTCGATGTACTACAGGAACGATTGGGAACCTGGTTGGACTATCGGAATTTAGGACGTGCCCTATTACTGCGACAGAACACCGATTGATTTTCCGATTTAAATCTCCGGTAAAATCGCGTTCAGCTTCCTGTGAAACCGTACTCCCGGTGGGCAATCAGTTTATGGTATCGGTAATCGCGTTTAACCGGGGTTGGAATTTGTCCGATTCCATACCTTCTTTTGATTGCGTCCGCAACGGGTCCCGACACATGCTACTTTGATATTATGAGTGAAACGGTGCACTCCATTGCTCGAACCGTGCGGCCGCATTGGTCGCATCGATTTCGTGTTCTGGCCATCGGTCTGATCGGCGCGGTGCTGGTCTGGCTGGTGGATGGTTTGTTTTTTGGCTTTTTGATCTTTCAACCGGCCAACTCATCCGGATGGGATACCTATCGATGGTACAATTTTGAACATCGCTGGCGTACAGTTCAGGCCGAGCGCAGCCAACGCGCGCGCGAACCGCTGGTTTTGATAGTGGGTTCCAGCATCGCCAAATACTCGGTGCAGGAACATGTACTGGAACCCGTATTAGGGGAGCGTCTCGGCCGATCCGTAATGGTGCGACCAATCGTGCATGCCGCCATGATGCCCACCGATCTCGTTTATTATACGGAACGCATCCGGGATCTGCAACCGGACCTTGTGGTATATATCACCGGACCGGCGGATGCGGATCTGGAACGCTACAAACCACCCTGGGAAGTCGGTCCGGCTTACAATCAACAGAATGCTTTTCGATATGTGGCCCGTCGGCATCCCATGTATATTTTTTATTCCGGACAGTTTGCTTATGATCATTTTGATCGTCTGACCCTGACGGAGTTCACGCGGCTGCAACTGTACGCGAATTTTGATGTTTTAAAATTTCGGGATGAATGGACCGAACCGGTGTGGTTCAATCTGCAATCCGGTGATCATCCCCGTCGCAGTTATCTGAACTATCAGGGAATTCGTATTCCCCAGGGCACCTGGCGGGAAGGTCACACCGCCTCCTGCATGCGGGTACCGGCCACGGTTCTGGCATTAAACCCGGAGGGCACAACAACTCCTTCGAATGACCGGGCAGTAAACGGCGCGGATCGTATAATCGATCTGGAGGTGACGCCCGCTCTGGCCGCCATTCCGGGCTTTCATATCGATTTTTATTATCAACACAGAACGCAATCCACGACGGATGGGGCGGGGGATTATCTCTGGAATCCACAGTCCTATCGTTCGGCAACCGGCGTCTATGAGTGGCGGCGGGCTCTGATACCCGGCCAACAAGCAGAGTCGGTTGGGAAATTATTAAACGTTCCGCCCATTGACCGTGATTGTGATGCCGGCAGAGCACCGTCGGTAATGCGGTATACGCCCGAGGGACGCCCCCGCTGGCATAGCATCACCCTGCCAGCCGTTCCGGCCAACGCGCAAGTTCTGATGCGCTTGAGTCATGTAATCGATCCGCTGACGTTACAACCGATAACCGTCAACGGAACGCAGCTCATACCGGGACGCGGGGTGCGCTTATCGGGTAATTTCGGCCTCAATTCAGAAAGTAAAAAATCGCGGACCAACGATTACATTGTTCGCCGTTTCGCTCTGGAAGACTACTGGCTTGGTAATATGAACGATGATCGCTATCGTTTGTTTTATGAAACGCACATTCAACCGGCTGATTGGCGTGCTCCGGAAAATGTGTCCATGCATCAATTGAATCGAATTCGATTGGCGAAATACTATGCGGACTGGCACGGCTTTGAGCAATTGTTTCAATTGCGTGAGCTGGATCGATTTATTCGACGGTTACAGGGCGCTCCGCTTTTAATTGTGAATAATCCCGAAAATCCCGTGGCGTATGAAGAGTATGCCGTCGGGAGTGGACGCCGACCGATGGCGGATTGGTACGCGGGATATTTGCGTTTTATGCATGGCCTGGAGGAGGAGCATGCGGATGTGCGCTTTGTTGATTTACATGCGAATCTGCCCATGCAGAGTTTTCAGGATCCCCACCATCTGACGGCGGCGGGCATGTTGCGGATGGCGCCCGAGTATGCGCGATTGATGGAATCGATGCTGACCGGATCCGAGTCCCGATCGAATGACAATTGAAGATTTGCGGGATGATCGCAAAACTAAGAACTCACCTCAAAACCGCACTGAGGTGGTTTTCAGAGGACTTCTAAATGCTATGCATTGTAAGCTAATAAAATCGGCGAGTTGGACCGTATGAAACAGGTCACGGTTATCGGCAGCGGCAATGCGTTTCATACGGATGCGCGGGCGCATGCTTGCTATCTGTTGGAAAATAGCACCGGCGAAATGATGCTGTTGGACATGGGCGCCACTGCACTTTATCGATTGCAACAGGAAAAGACCGATTTGAATGCCATCGGTACTTTTTTGATCACACATTTTCATGGCGATCACTTCGGTGGCTTGCCGTTTCTATTACTGGAGATGGATTTAATCCGGAAAAGAAAACCGGAATTGATCATCGCCGGACCCGTGGGTGTGGCGCGGGCCTGCCAGCAGCTGATTGACATCTGCTATCCCGATTTTGATTTTCGATTTCCGATCCATTATCAGGAAATACCGGACAAAGGCACTGCATTGCATGGATTTCAAATTCAGCCCGTACCCATGGAACACAAACCGGAGAGTGTGGGTTATCGCATAACCGGAAGTCGGGGAAACAGCTTCGCCTTCTCGGGCGACGCCCGCATGAATTCGAATCTGTTGGACCTGGTGCGCGATGTAGATGTGGCCGTTATTGAATTGACCATGGAAGCACAGTTCGATCCGCCGGTGAAACATATTGCGCTGGATGAAGTGCGGCGTATGCGATCCAAACTCCGCCCCCGTCGTTTGATCTTTTCACATATCTATGACGACCTGGCCCGCAAGGCGAGCGCCGAAGGACTGGGCGAAGCGGCTTATGACGGTATGGTGATTCGATTTGATTGAGCGCGGCACACGCGTGAATTATATTTCATCACTTCTGATTGACGAACTCCATGGGATCCTGAGCCGGTTCTCCCCCCAGGCGAACTTCGTAGTGCACGTGATTGCCGGTAGCCCGTCCGGTGCGTCCGAGGGAAGCAATTACCTGTCCACGTTCCACCACATCCCCATTTTCAACTTTCAGTTCCTGGCAGTGAGCATATAGAGTGGTATAACCCAGGCCATGATGGATGCGCACATACTTGCCGTAGCCCCGATTGCCGTCGTTGCGCGCCAGGATCACCACCCCCGGACCGGTAGCCACAATGTCCGTTCCCGGTCGCGAGGCAAAGTCCACTCCCGAGTGGGCTTCACTGACGCCGTCGGTTTGATTGAACGGATTGGCCCGGCGGCCAAAGTACGATGTAATCGAACCGCCGCTGCCGGCCAGGGGCCGACCGCGCGGTTGAATCTGGTAGATGGTCATGCGATTCCACAGCGAAGACAGGGCATGGTAAGCGGATTGGTCCAGCAGCAGTTCCGCATTGCCATTCAGTTGTCGGATCACGGTGAGATCGTAGTTTTGTTGATTATAATCGATTCCGGTATCCGTATCCGGCTTTTGCAGGCGAAAGCGTTGCTCCGGATGGGCCGCACGTTCAAAATCTTCAATTTGCCCGGCGGTTTCGGCCAGCAAATGGCGCTTTTCCTCTATGTTCATGCGCAGATTGACGATCAAAGCCCGGCGGGTCTCCACAATACGCACTTCCTGTTCGGCATTCAGGCTCTGACGTAGAAATAGCACCAATCCGGCCACCGGTATGGCAATGATCAGGGTGATGATAAAGAACACAATGTAGTAGTTCAGTCGAATCCCATGGGGACGGGCGGCCAGATTTTCGCGAAATATAAGAATAGAAAGCCCGTTCCAGGCATTCTTTTGCTTCTGACGGGCCCAGCGCTGCCGCTGATGCCACTGATAACGCAAGCGCTCTTTTAATTTCACAGGTCCGATGCTCCGGGGGGCTCGTGGAAAGGCAAGGAAAGATCGGCGGGAGTATGTCCTGCCAAATTTAGCTTGATTCACAGCCGGTACACAATAATCTACCCAAAAAATGTTACGTAGGATCCTGCGAGTTTTTTCCCCATCCTCCACTCTGGAAGGAATGCTGGCCTACCCGGAAGGCAAACGGATCTATCGTGAGTTTCATTCCCTCCGACGGGAGCAGATGGACCAGGATGCTCTCAAGGTTATCAATCGGTTGAATCGGCACGGGCACCGCTCCTATCTGGTAGGCGGTTGCGTACGTGACATGCTTCTGGGGCGGCGACCTAAAGATTTCGACGTGGTCACCAGCGCCACGCCCACTCAAATTCGAAAAATTTTCAGCAACAGTCGCTCCATCGGTCGCCGATTCAAAATCGTGCATGTCATCTTTCGCGGCGGCAAGGTGATTGAAGTGTCGACTTTTCGCAGTCTGCCGGATCATCGTTTTGAACCCGGCAAGAAAGACGATTACATGCTGAAACGCGACAATCAATACGGCAATCCCCGGGAGGATGCCGCTCGCCGCGATTTTACCATCAATGCCATTTTTTTTGATCCGCGCAATGAAAGTGTGATCGATTACGTGGGCGGCTACGATGACATCAATAACAAAGCAATCCGTGTTATCGGTGACGCGGACATTTCGTTTAAAGAAGATCCGGTGCGTATGTTGCGGGCCGCCAAATTCGCGGCGTTATTGGACTTCAACATCGATCCGGGTACGTTGAAAGGCATCAAGCGCAATAAAAACGAAATTCAAAAGGCCAGTACCGCACGCTTACTGGAAGAGTACAATAAAATATTTCGCACCGGCCGCTCCTTTCAAATTTTTCAATCGTTGGCGGAAACCGGTTTGCTAAAAGCGATGTTACCGGAAGCCTGGAACGCTTCCGATGCGGGCAAATCCGATTTCGCAGACTCCAGCATCGGCCGTCGTCTGTCCATCGCCGACAAAATGCTGGATGAACGCGAGGATTTGACCACTATAATTTTTACCGCGTTGTTGATTTGCGATCTGGTAAGCGACGTATTTACCGGCCAGGTTAAAGGAAACATCACCGAGTATGTGCGCCAACGCATGCTGCCGGCCTGTGAGCGTATGCAAATTCCGGGCAAAGATCGCGATCGTCTGTTGCAGATGTTTATCAGTCAAACGCGCTTTCGACATTCGGGTAAAAGCAAGAAATCTCGTCCGGATGTTTTTCGCAATAAAGTGTTCTTTTACGAAGCATTCATGCTCTTTAAGATTTATACGCTTTCCATTAATGACGAAGAGTCCATTCAAAAAGCCATGTTCTGGGAAATCGGACCGCGTGGTCGTCCACCGGAAGTCAACAAAATCATTTCCGCTTTTCCCCCCCGACGCAATCAACGTCGAAACGGCGGTCGGGGAGGACAGAACCGATCCGGCGGCAATCGACCACGTAAAAATCGAACCGCGGACAAACAGTGAAAAGTATCGATCTCGACCAGAAAGACCGCCTGGCGCTTCTTTTTCGCGAAACACTGGATCAGGAAGTCGGCGTAATTTTGTTGTTCGAGGGTCCGGGTCTGGCCACCATTCAGTACATCATATCCCGTCTGGCGCATTCGCTGGATCCCAGGCATTATAATCTAAAGCATTTGCCTCATGAGTATAATCCGGGTCGCAGTGAACCGTTTCTGCGCATCTTCTGGCTGGCATTACCCCGCCTGGGCGACCTGGTGATGCTGGATCGGTCGTATTACTATCGCCTGGTGCGGGGCATCGTGCATGATGAGATTTCACGTAAAAAAGCCGATCGTTATCGGGAAGAAATTCAGGCCTTTGAACGTTCGGTGCAGGATAACGGCTACGAGTTGTATCGCGTTTACGTGAATCGGTCGCGCAAAGATCTAAAAAAAGACGCACGGGCAAAGAAAGACATTACGCTCAGTCTGCTGGAAGATCGCTTTAACGAGCAGATCAGCAATTATAAACAATACCAGAAAGTATTCCAGAATTTGATCAACGCCAATCCCGGCGGCTGGATTCAAATCGAAGCGGGGACCAAACGCAAACAGGCTTTACTGAAGGTACAGGCCGCCGTTATAGCTCGGCTGGAAGAGCGCCTGCAAATAGATTCCTCTCGTGCCGTAGCCGATTTTGACCGGGCCATGCAGGACTTCCGCGCCGGCCGAACGGCCGAGCCGAGCACCCGGAACCGGAGTGCGCCGGAGGAAACCGCCGCCGCGACTTCCGAACAGAACGTTCAAAACAACGCAGAGCGGGGGGAGTGACTTACATGTCGG